>JBBIHO010000152.1:0-4579 GCA_037446935.1 Caldifarciminota bacterium
AAAAATTGGGCAAAATGTTTCCAAAAATCTTAAATTCAATCTCCCCAATTTTTATACTTCAATACGATGTGAGTGGCACGAATTTTGCTACTTTTTCCTAAGATTTTTGGTTATGATTAAAAGGAAGGAAAGGGTGCGGAAAGCCCCTTATAAAGCCTCCCAAAAGTGGCGATGAACCTCGCTTGAATAAGGAGCACGCGCTCTCTTATTCCGGATAAAAGGTTGAGAGGATTACGGAGAGTTGCAAAAGGTTATTCAATTTTCGCTTTCCAGGGTTGTATAATGTGCCATCAATAAAGTAAAATCTTCCTCTGTCGTTAAAGGCATAGGCAACAAATGGACCACCGATGCCTGCCTGGTCATTCTGCCATATCCCCTGGAGTTTAATTGCCGGATTTCCAAGAAATTTTGTCTCGGAGTATCTTGTGTATTGCCGTTCAACATAATCACCACCATAATAGAGATAGGTCAAACTGTCTCGCAAGGTTATTAGCTCATTCGGAGAAAGCCTCTTTTCGCCAGCGCTCCAATAGATGAATATACTCCGGTCTGGGTAATGGGTAAAGAGATAGATAAAGTTATTCGGGGCATATTCTTCTTTCAGAAGAAATCCTTTTGGGACTTCTAAACGAAATCCATACCGCTCCAATCTTCTTTCCAATTTCTCATCCCCACCACGGGAATAGGTCAGTTTATAAATTAGTTCGGAGAGGTGATTTTCAAAAGAGTGTTTTATCCTTTCTCGGTATTTTACCAATCCCCGGTTTAAGAGACCCTTATCCCTTGCCACAAAGATAAAGAATTGGGACTTTGCCTCCCTTTTTTTCTTTTCGGGCTTGATGACAAAAAAGGCAAAGGTATCCCTCTCTACTATCTCTTGGTTTTTTCCGAGGAATTGTCTGATTATTGTATCGGAAAGGGTCCCGATTAGAAGGATTGTATGAAATTGTGGAAAGTTAGATATTTGGGAAAGGGATTTATAACGAAGGCGGAATAATCTTTCCGGCTGGGGGGTTAAGATCTCTTCTTCTAAGATTTGTGAGAGTGTCTCCTTTATTATCTCTCGCTCGTCAGTAAAGATATATATATCCCGGAGCCGCCCAATCATTTCCGGCAACGGCGTGCAGGAGATAGTGAATAGTAAATAGGATATAGCAAAATTTTATACCTTAATTTTTGATCTGGATGATTCATATTATCTTTATCAAATCTTCCCTTCCGAAAAATCTCTTTTGGAGATTCTCTTTAATTACCCGATTCTCTTCCTTTTCTAAATTCGGGTCATCTTCAATTATCGCAAAGGCATCTTCTCTTGCCTTAAAGAGGATCTCCTTCTCTTTTGATGGGTCACCAATCTTAAAATCAGGCAGGCCATGCTGTCGCACACCAAAGAATTGTCCCGGTCCTCTTATCTCTAAATCCTTTTCCGCCAAGAGAAAGCCGTCTTCATATTTTTCAAAATAAGAAAGCCTCGCCCTTGCCTCGTCACTCATATCTTTCGGGGCGATTAAGATACAATAAGACAACTCTTCGCCTCGGCCAACCCTTCCCCTTAACTGATGGAGTTGGGCAAGCCCAAATCTCTCCGGATGCTCAATCAGGATGATTGTCGCATTCGGCACATCAACCCCAACCTCAATTACGGTAGTTGTTACCAGGATTTGAATCGCACCCTTTCGAAACTCCTCCATCTCCTTTATCCGTTCTTCACTTTTCATCCTTCCGTGGAGAAGGGCAACCTTAAATGGTGAGAAGACCTCTTTCACCTCTTCGTAAGTCTTTTTTGCTGATGCCAAATCCAATTTTTCTGACTCCTCAATTAAGGGACAAAGGATATAAACCTGTTTTCCTTCTTTTAGTTTGTTGCGGATGAATTCATAGACCTTAAAGCGATTTTCCTCAGTGGTAAGTCGGGTAATAATCTTCTTTCTTCCCGGCGGCTTCTCTTTTAGGGTTGATATATCTAAATCACCATAAAGGGTGAGACTCAATGTGCGGGGGATTGGGGTTGCGGTCATCACCAAGAAATGTGGTGAAGAACCCTTGGTCAGTAATTTTGCCCTCTGCATAACACCAAAGCGATGTTGCTCATCAACGATTACCAAAGAGAGATTTTTGAATTGGCAATCCTCTTCAATCAGGGCATGGGTGCCAAAGATAATATCAATCCTGCCATCCTTTAAGAGTTTATAGATTTTTTCCTTCTCCCTTTTTTTAACACTCCCGGTGAGAAGGGCACTCTTTATTCCAATATCTTCTAACCGTTTCTGCCAGTTTAGGAAATGCTGTTCGGCTAAAATTTCGGTTGGTGCCATAAGACAAGCCTGGGTATTATTCTCACAAGCCAAGACCATCGCATAGATTCCGACAACCGTCTTTCCGGAACCAACATCACCCTGCAAGAGACGGGTCATACTCTTTCCCTTTGCTAAATCCTCCTCAATCTCCTTAATCACTTGCACCTGGGATGCGGTGAGAGAAAAAGGAAGGGAAGAGAGAAATCTTTCGGTTAGGTCTTTCTTATTAAGAAGGATTGGGGCATCGCCTTTCTTCTCTCTCTTATTTAATGCGAGAAGAGATTCAAAGTAGAAGAATTCCTCATAGACCAGACGCTCCCTTGCCTTTTCGGCTTCTTCTATTGTCTCCGGGAAGTGGATTGCGGTCAGGCTCTCAATTATGGTTGGAAAGGAATAATTGGCCAGGATTCTTTTGGGCAGGGTTTCGCTTAATAAGGGAAGGCTTATTTGAAGTGCCTGGCGCATCGCCCTTCGGACATCCCAGAGTGAGAGGTTTTCGGTAAGAGGGTAGATGGGAATAATTTCGCCACAGTATTCCTCTCCACCTTCTAAGATTTCATAATAAGGGTTGACGAGTGCCTTTCCCTTATAATAGGAGACAGGCCCGGAAAGCACAATCTCCTGATTTACCCGGAAGCGGTATTTCAAGTCCGGTCGTGAAAACCAGGAGCAGTTTATTATCCCGGTGCCATCACCAACAACAATCTTCACCACTTCGCCCCGATGAAGAGTCTTCTGGATGCCGGTTGCCAATATCTTCCCAATGAATGTTCCCTCTTCACCAACCTTTAATGCCCTTATCGGAGAAAGGTTCTTTCGGTCAAGGTATCTTCGGGGGATGAGGAATAAGAGGTCTTTGATTGTTTCAACGCCCAGTTTCTTAAAATAGTATGCCCTTTTCGGACCAACGCCTTTTAGATATTGAATTGGGGAATCAAGGTCGTAGCAAGGGGACTTATCCGAAAATTTCTGGAATTTACCCTTGGGGGCTTCATCCATCATTAATTATAAGGATAAATCCTAATAAATCAAGGAGTTTACCGGTAGGAGATTTGAGATATAATCGGTAAAAATAGAGCCAATTCTAATAGACCCAATTTGGCTTTATCCTACTTCTTTAATCTTGCCGCATAGGCAAAGGCAAAGAAATATTTTCGCCAGGATTTGCCTGAGGAAGAAAATTGGTTGTCAAAATAGAAGTAGTCAACCAATGCCTCCCGTAAGCGTGTTAACTCTTTTAAGCGGGTCCGATTTCTCATATCGGCAATAGTTAAATCTAAAAGTTCCAAAGCCCGCTCAATTGCCTTTTGGCAGTATTCTTTATTTTTCTCCTGCCAGATAATTGCTCGTTCAACCTCACTCCCGATATTTGCCATCTGTTCAAAGAAGGTTAATTCAAACCAACGACCTGCGGCTAATTCTTTATGCTGATATTTCATCTTTCAATCAAGTCATTAACAATTTCAATTATCCTTTTTCTAATTTCTAAATTTTCAATTCCCCAACTGCGATTTCCTTGTGAAGGTCGGATATTTATCACGGAGTCAAACTCAATCCAGCCTTCGCCTTCAACTTCGGGATAGATATTAATTCCCCAGAGATTTTCCTGCTTTGAACCATCCTCAATTAAAACCGCCTCTCCATCGGAATGGAGTTCACCGCCAACTGCCATAACTTCTCTTTCAACATCAATCACTACTTTAACCAAATCACCGAACATCTCCTTGGCCATCTTTTTTAGTTCCGCCAATGAAATCTTCTCTTTAATAATTTTCATATCCTTAGCCGAAGAGATAAACCAATTTTATTACCGATCTGCTTTTCCTTACTAATTCTCATACCGATAGTATAGGCAAAAAATTAGATTTTTCAATCCCTGGACCTGAACTTGTTTCAGGGTTAAGGTTGAAAATCCGCCGCGGCGGAAAGAAACAATGAAACAAAAACTGCTGCCGCCGTTATCAAAGGTCTCTTCGTTGGGGAATTTCCCTTTATTTGTCAAATATAAAGATTTGCCCCAATTGCTCCAATAAGATAGTGGGAAAATTGGGAATTCCTTCTTTGCAATATAGTCAATATATTAACTCTTTACATTTTAAACCCCCTGTTTTATAATATGGTTGATAAGAAGATAAGAGATGTTTGGGTCGGCCTTCTTTTGGTGCCTATTGCCCATCATACCGAGCATAATACTGTCCAAAACCACCGCAACCACTTATTGCAGTAATTTATTAATCGCCCGTGGTATACCCTATTTCCTGAGGCATCGGTAGAAGGAACGA
>JBBIHO010000153.1:0-4551 GCA_037446935.1 Caldifarciminota bacterium
GAGTCTATTTCTATCGGTTAAAGGCTGAAGACTTTACGGATATTAAGAAGACAGTCCTTCTGCGATAGTTGCATTGATGCTGAGTAAAGGGAATGCCCCCAATTTACCAAACAAACCTGATGCCGATACCACCCGAGTCCGTTGCCGAAGGCGAAAAATTATATGCCACTTGCTAGTTCGGAAGAGTAGAAGGCACGGCGATATGACTCCTATCTCCTTTTAATCTCTTTGTGGACTTCGTCCCGCAGATGAGAACGAATTCGGTCCAAAAGGTGGCTATAACCCCGGACCCTTAACCGATATAAACCATTTGCCTCACTAATACTCAATACATTTCCAAAATTATAGATTGCGGACAAGATATCACCCCGAGCAATCGGAATGGTAAATTGCCTGGTGACGATTAAAGGTCGCATCTTCTCTTTAATCTTCTTAAATAAATGAGGGAGACCCTCACCGCTCACCGCTGAGATGAACACACCTTCCGGATAATTCTTCTTCAGCCGTTCAATAACATTCCTTTCAAAGACAATATCAATCTTATTAAATACCAAAATGGTTGGCTTTTCACCACACCCAATCTCTCTTAATGTCTTCTCCACTACCCTTATCTTTTCCTCCACATCTTCACTTGCCGCATCAATCACATGGAGAATTAAATCCGCCTCCCGAATCTCATCCAATGTTGCCTTAAAGGAAGCGATGAGTTGGGGTGGCAGGTCTTTAATGAACCCAACCGTATCGGTGATAAATACTTTAATATTCTTCTCAAATTCAAATGCCCGCGTCTTTGAATCTAATGTGGAGAAGAGTTCTGGTGCCACCTTAACATTCGCATTCGTAAGTTTATTGAGTAATGTTGACTTTCCGGCATTCGTATAACCGGCAAGGGAGATGCGGAATAAATCCCCCCGACTTTTCCTCTGCACCTTCCTCTCTTTATCAATCTCCGAAAGCATTTCTTTCAGTTTCGCAATCCTCTCTTTAATCCGCCTTCTATCCTCCTCCAACTTCTTTTCTCCAGGTCCCCGGGTGCCAATTCCGCCACCGAGTCGGGAAAGTGCCATTCCTTTCCCGGTGAGCATCGTCAGTCGGTATTCTAACTGCGCTCGTTCCACCTGTAGTGCCGCTTCCGCTGTCCAGGCATGGAGGGCAAAGATATCTAAGATCAATGCCCGCCGGTCAATCACCCTCACCCCTGTCTCCTGAGTGATATTTCTTATCTGGGAAGGAGAAAGTGTCTCATCAAAGATTAAAAGGTCGCACTTATGTTCCCGGCATAACTGCCTCAATTCTTCAATCTTCCCTTTCCCCAAAAGGGTGCGGGGCGAAGGTCTCTCTCTCACTTGCAAAAATTTTCCCACAATCTCCCCACCCGCCGTCTTGGTTAAAGCCTCTAATTCTGCCAGCGAATCAATCTTCTGCCAGCGCTCTTTTGGGCTTCTTGCCAGACCGACTAAAATTATCCTCTCCATATATAAATTATTCTCTGGAAGATGGTGATTATATTCCCGATGAGAATTATTAAAAGAAAGTAGGGAAAGTATCGGGGAAAGAAGAGAGACCCGATGAGGAGAAATAGGAAACGAATTGGTCTTTCAAAGAGCCCAACTGAACAACTTCTGCCAATACCCTCTGCCCTTGCCCGCACATAACTAACCAAAAAGGATGTAAAGAGGGTAATAAAGACCAATGTCTTCAATCTTGGTTCCGGATAATGGAGGAAGATTCCCAAAAAGATGAGAAACTCCGCCACCCGGTCAACCGTTGAATCTAAAAATGCCCCCTTTGTGGTCAGGCGATTCTTCTGTCTCGCTAATTCGCCATCCATCGTATCTAAGAGGCTGATAATGATTAAAGAAACCCCAGCCCAGAGAAAATTGCCCTGCTTAAAGAAAAAGAGGGCAATGATGGCAAAAAGAAGCGAGAGGAGGGTTAAGAGATTGGGCGAAACTCCCAACCGTAAGAAGAGACTGATTACGGGCTTTAATAGTCTTCTCAGTTGAACCTTTGTCTCCTCACGCATCTCCGCTACCAGAAAATTTAACCACTTCCAACGGACAGGAGCAAAGCGACTGCACTATCTCTTCCCACCCAAAACAATCACTATCTCCCCCTTTATTCTTTCCCTCTCTTCCAATCTTTTCGCAACCTCAGAAATCCTTCCCCTGATTATCTCTTCAAACTTCTTTGTCAACTCCCGACAGACGCAACATTCTCGGTCACCAAATATCTCTGCCATTAACCTTAATGTCTTTAAGACCCTCGTTGGTGCCTCATAAAAGACCAAAGTCCTTTCCTCATCAATTAACGAAAGTAATTTCTTCTTCTTTCGCCCTTCCCGATGGGAAAGGAACCCTTCGTAGGCGAATCGGTCCGAAGGTAGTCCCGAGACAACCAGTGCGGTAATACAAGCCACGGGGCCCGGTATGGCAGTTACCGGAATTCCTTCCTTAATGCATTCCCTTATCAGATAAAACCCCGGATCCGATATGCCGGGAGTTCCGGAATCAGAGACCAGAGCCACACTTCTCTTTTCTCTTAGGAAGTGAATAATCTCTTTTGTCCGGGTCAATTTATTATAATCGTGATAGGAGAGAAGCCTTTTCTTCTCAATATGATAATATTGAAGAAGGTGCGATGTCCTTCTTGTATCCTCACAGACAACCAAATCACTTTCTTTTAGGCAATCAAGGGCGCGTAAGGTAATGTCGGATAGATTACCGATTGGTGTGGCGACAACATAAAGCCCGGGCGCTAATTTAGCCATTAGCAATTGAAATCTGGCTATTGGTTCTTCTTAAATACTGCAAGGCTTCGCCCACCACATAGAAAGAACCGGTGATGACGATAATCTCTTCTCCCTGCCGGGAAATCGCCTTTCTCATTGCCCGGGAGATAGAACTCTCCCTCTCAAATCTTAAATTGAGCCTTTCGGCATAGGAAGCAATAATATCAACATCTAATGCCCGAGGATGCCTTGCCTTTGTGAAGATGAAATATTCTCCAACTTCGGAGAGAATCCGTAACATCTCTTCCACCTTTTTATCCTTTGCCACGCCAAAGACAAAAATTGCCTTCTTCCGATATATCTTCTGAATCACATTTTTTAAGGCGAAGCAGGAATCAGGATTATGGGCAACATCAACCATAATCTCCGGTTTCTGGGAAATTATCTCACAGCGTGCCGGGAGATAGACATTCTTCAACCCTTCCCTAACTCCTTCCCAGGTTATTCGTTCGCAAGCCTTTTGCATCTCCAAAAGGGAAGCGATTACTATTCCCGCATTCTCAATCTGATGTTCCCCGACCAGCGGTAGGAAGAAAGGAAGATCCTCACCCTCTATTTGGAAAAAACTGCCTCTCTTCCCCAACTTAATCTCTGGATAATTTATTAAATTTTTCACTACCAATTTACACTCATTCTTATTCGCTACCTCTTTTATAACCTCCAATACCTCTGGTATCTGCGCAAATGTGACAACTGTCCCTTGGGGATGAATTATCCCCGCCTTTTCGCGGGCGATGGAAACGAGGTCATTACCCAACAATTCAGTATGGTCAAACCCAATCCGGGTTATTATTGATAAGTTAGGCGAAACAACATTTGTTGCATCAAGTCTACCACCCAGACCGACTTCCAAAACACTATATTCCACACCTTCCTTTATAAAATAGAGGAAGGCAATAGTCGTCAGGACTTCAAAAAAGGTGAGTTTATGTTTATAAATCAAAGGTAAGAGAGAGGAGAAAATTTCCGTGAAATTTCGCGTTGCAATCATCCGCCCATCAATTCTTATCCTCTCCCGCCAGGAGAGAAGGTGCGGCGAGGTGAAGAGCCCGGTCTTTATACCACAGGCGGAAAGACAGGAGGCGAGCATTGTGGAAGTAGAACCTTTACCCTTTGTCCCCGCAACCAAAATCACATTTTTCAATTGCCTTTCGGGATTAGAAATCTCCGCTAAAAATTTCTTATACCTTTCTAACTTAAAATCCTGATACTTTGCTCGCTCCCTTTCGTAATTGATGAGCGAATAAAGTATTTTGCTTGCTTCCTTATATTTCATTTAGCCACGCCACTCACGGCATTGGACTGAAGAATCATCCCCGCCTTGTTTGCTTATCAGTAAAATACGGGCCCGACCGGATTTGAACCGGCGGTCTTCGCCGTGACAGGGCGACGTGTTAAACCAGGCTACACTACGGGCCCCTTCCTTATTATTCTATCCCGAATTTTAGAAATGTCAACCCTTCTTTCGTTGGGAGTTCAAAATAGTAACTCTCTCGTCAACTTCAAACCTCCCCTGAACTCGTTTCCGGAAAAGACCGTTAATTAGACGATAAATTACACCAAAAATTATCCTGCCAATTAGGCGAAAAATTAGACCAAAAATTACCCCGCCAATTACCATCTTTTGGACTATTATAACGCCAAGATTGACTATAAAATTGATTAGACCAGAAACCCCGAGACAAATTAGACCTTTGATTACTCCTCAAATTGATAAAGAAATTAGACCTTTAATTGGGCTAAAAATTTGGCGAAAGATA
>JBBIHO010000154.1:0-4287 GCA_037446935.1 Caldifarciminota bacterium
AAAAACGAGCGGTTCGTTTTCCGATTGCCTATCCCGGAAAACCGAGAAGACATCCGTAGTCGCACCACCGATGTCAACCCCTAAGATTTCAATATTTTGACTCCGCCCAATATTTTCAATCAAAAGTCCAACCGCTCCTGGGGTCGGCATTATTGGGGCATCGGTCCATCCTTGGAGTTTCTTGTAACCTGGGGCATGTGCCATCACATGTTCCATATACAAATCGTGAATCCGATTTCGTGCCGGTTGCAGATTCTCCCTCTCTAAGACCGGTCTTATATTCTCAACAATTACCAGAGCAGTCTTATCCTTTAAGATTTTAAGGATATGTTCCCGGGCGTCTCTATTTCCGGCATAGATTACCGGCAATTCATAGCCAGTTCCAAAACGGGGACGCGGGTCAGAGGCACGAATCAATTCGGCTAACTCGACAACATGAGAAATCGTCCCACCGTCAACCCCCCCTGATAAGAGAATCATATCTGGCCGAAGATGCCTTATCCTTTCTATCTTTTCATGCGGCAACCGACCATCATTGGAGGCAATCACATCCATCACGATTGCCCCGGCACCCAATGCTGCCCTCTGGTCACTCTCCGCGGTCATCGTTAAAACAACACCCGCCACCATCATTTGCAAACCGCCGCCTGCTGAGGAGGTGGAGACATAGATATCAATACCCTCTTTTTCACTTTTGACGGGTTTAATCAAGTTCTCACCATCTAAGATCTTTACGCCACTTAACTCTTCCACCTCCCTTGTTGCATTCAACATCCCTTTGGTCACATCTTCAAAAGGTGCCTCAACCGTCGTTGGCGCTTCACCTCTCACAACAAGACGATACTCTTCGCCTCGTTTCTCAATTAAAATCGCCTTGGTGGTCGTTGAACCACAATCCGTTGCCAAAATCCTCCTCAAATCCATAAAACTAACTCCTTTCTTCAATTCCTTTTTTCCCCAAGCCCCCTGGGGAAGTATCGCTCGCTTCGCTCCCGTCCTTTGGAAGCCCCAAACCCAAAGAGAGAAACTCAAAATTCAAAACTCTAAATCCTAAACAATACCAAAATCCAAAACTCAAATGGCCAAAATGTTTTGGATTTAGGATTTTGGATTTAGAATTTAGGGTTATCACCTATCACCTCACCCCGTTGGGAGTTTTTGTCCCCCAAAATTTCATTATTTCCTTTCCGCATTCCGCCTTCCGATTTTCCATATCCTTTTATTTTAATATCCTCCTCTTTTTCAATACTCTGAATCAACTTCTCTAAGTTATCTCTGTTTTCCAATAGCGTAATGAAACTTTCATAGGAGGCGAGTGGTAGGATTGAAGTGACGATTGGTTGAAAGAATACCAAGACCTGGGAGGCAAGGAAGGATAAGGGCTTTGAAGATTCTAAAAGAACGATGGCGATTGGTGTCAGTCTTAATTCCACCACCCTTTTTGCGACCTTAGAAATTAACTCCTCAGTCGTCATCTCTTCCACCGTAAAATCATCTCCCTCGCCGCCTTCGCCTCATCAACCCTCTTGACCGGTGTCTTATGGGGTGCCTTCTGTAAAATCTCCGGATTGGTCTTTGCCTCTTCCGTAATTCTAATCATCGCCGAAATGAAATCGTCTAAACTCTCTTTTGATTCAGTCTCGGTCGGTTCAATCATCAATGCCTCATGCACAATTAAAGGGAAATACATCGTTGGGGCATGCAAACCAAAATCTAATAACCGCTTTGCCACATCCAATGCCCTAACTCCATATCTTTTAAGATTATCTGCGGAGAGGACACATTCGTGCATCGTTGGTGTCTTATACGGTAGGTTAAAATAGTCTTTAAGATTTGCCCTGATATAATTGGAATTCAAGACCGCACACTCCGCACAATCCTTCAATCCCTCAAAACCCAACATCCTGATATAAATATAAGCCTTTATTAGAACTAAAAAGTTCCCATAAAAACTATGAACCTTTCCAATACTCTTACCTTCTTCCCAGGAGAGAGAAATTTTGCCACCGGGTTTCTTCACCAATTTTGGGAGGGGTAGATAATCTTCTAAAAACTTCTTCACCGCTACTGGCCCAGAACCCGGACCACCACCACCATGGGGCGTGGAAAATGTCTTGTGAAGATTAAGATGCACTAAATCAAATCCGGCATCCCCGGGTCGGTGATAACCGAGATAAGCATTAAGGTTAGCACCATCCATATATACCAGGCAACCATAGTTATGGCAAATCTGCACAATCTCTTCAATCCTCTCTTCAAATATCCCCAAGGTGTTGGGATTGGTCACCATCAGGCAGGCACAATCTTCACCAATTCTCTTTTTCAACCCTTCAATGGAAATCTGCCCGCTTTCATCCGAAGGAATTGTCTCCGCTTTATGTCCTGACATCGTAACGCTTGCGGGATTGGTGCCGTGCGCCGAATCCGGGATTAAGACCCTTTCCCTTTTCTCCCCTTTATCCTGAAAATATCTTTTGGTAATGAGAAGCGCTGTGAATTCACCGTGCGCCCCGGCGGCCGGTTGTAAGGTTATCGCATCCAGTCCGACGATGGTGAGAAGCAATCTACCCAAATCCTCCATTAAAGCTAAATTCCCCTCCACCGAGTCTTCTGGTTGTAGGGGATGGCAATTTGTGAATTGCGGAGATGCAGCAATCTGTTCATTTATCTTTGGATTATATTTCATCGTGCAGGAACCGAGGGGATAGAAACCCTTATCCACATGGTGATTCAAGACCGAGAGATTTATAAAATGCCTCACCACCTCCACTTCGCTCACCTCCGGCAGAGGAAGTTCCTCTCTTAAATATCCCTTCGGAATCAAATCCGACAATTCTTTTTTCGGGCAATCCAACTTCGGCAGGTAATATCCCCTTTTATTTGGTCTTGAATGCTCAAAAATCGTCTTCATCTTTTATAAGCCGAAAGGAAGTTTTTAATTGAGCGGTCATAGGTCCGCTCCAAGTCCTTTGAAAAGAAACAGCCGGGAATCTCGCCCTTTTTCCGATGGTAAAGAACACATTCGCAGCACCGCCCTTTCTTAGAACAGGGCTCATAAGTGCAAGAACATTCCTGCAAATTCTTCTCTAAATTACACTCCATATTGACCCTCCCATTCTTTCAACCCTTCAACCAAAAGGTCTAATTCTTCTCTTCTTCTCTTCTCGGTCACCGCGACAAGTAAAAGGTCATCCCAATCCTTATTGAATCTCCCTAAATGAACCCCGCCCAAAATTTTTCTCTCTTTCAAAAATGAAAGGAGGCTCTCTATATTCCTTCCCCTTATCGTAAACTCCTTAAAGAAATGTCCGGAGAATGCCCTCTTAAATTTTGTCTCCTTCTCAATTCTCTCTAAAAGGTAATGTGCCTTAATTAAAGACTGGGTTGCCACCTCTTTTAGACCCTCTTTCCCTAAGAGCGCGAGATAGATACAGGCGGCAAGGGCACAGAGTGCGGAATTGGTGCAGATATTAGAAGTTGCCCTCTCCCGCTTTATATGCTGCTCCCGCGTTTGCAAGGTTAAAACATAAGCGGGTGCGCCATCAAGGTCAACCGTCTTCCCTACCAATCTCCCCGGAAGGAACCGCACAAAATCCTTCTTAGAGGTAAAAATTCCCAAATATGGACCACCAAAGGAAAGAGGAATCCCTAAAGATTGTCCCTCCCCAACCGCAATATCCGCATTATAATCTCCCGGTGGTTTTAGAATACCGAGCGAAATTGGGTCAACACTGACGATGAATAAGACATCGTTTTGATTGGCGATTTCACCAATCTCTTTAACCGATTCTAAGAGACCAAAGAAGTTAGGATGCTGAACCACAATACCGGCAAAGGAAGAGTCACAAACCTTTCCAACATCTGCCAAATCAATCTTTCCATCAACAATTGGTAACGAGACAAGTTCAATATCCATTCCTTTAAGATAAGTCTCAATCACCTTTCGGTAGAGAGGATTTATTGAACCAGCGCAAAGGATTTTATTTCTCTTCTTAATTGCTACCGCCGCCAGACAGGCTTCTGCTAACGCCGAGGCGCCATCATACATTCCTGCATTAGATATATCCATATTAAACAATTCGCAAATCAAAGATTGGTATTCAAAGATTGTCTGCAAAGTCCCCTGGGATACCTCAGCTTGATAAGGGGTATAGGCGGTATAAAATTCACTGCGGGAGGTGATATGAGAGATTACCGCCGGTATTATATGGTCATAGGCACCCGCTCCTAAAAAGGATATGAAATCGTCAACCGTCTTATTCTTCCTTCCTATCTCATTCATAAGTT
>JBBIHO010000154.1:4297-4512 GCA_037446935.1 Caldifarciminota bacterium
CACCTCGGTTTCCGTCATTCCAGGTGGTAGGTCAAGCGGTTCTTTAAGGCGAATTTTCGGCGGAATCTGGGAGAAGAGTTCTTCAATTGAAGAGAAGCCACTCTTCTGAAGCATCTCCTTCTTCTCTTCTTCGTTATGCGGTGTATATTTCATTCTCCAATATGTTTCTTATAGAGAGAGGCATTCATTAAATTTGTCAACTCTTCTTTATCCTT
>JBBIHO010000155.1:0-4409 GCA_037446935.1 Caldifarciminota bacterium
GAATGGCCGCCTCTCTTTCACACCCCTTATTCCCTTAGGTTCAAAGAGGGGTAATTTTTTTATATAAGAAGTCAGGTCAGCAGATTGAACTAAAATCCTCAGCGGTCATAAACCAAATCTTTCTCTCTTTGCGAGCCTCCGAAAGCAAAATACCCTTGAAAATATCCCAAGTCAAATTATAATTGGTTATGCAATTTATTGAGTTGCCTTTGAAGTCAATTGAGATGAAGCCGGGGTTGGTGCGTTTTGCCACTCCTTTGACTATTGAGCCGAAGGTTGTTAAATTATTGGCGCAGGACTTTTTTCATCTCTTCAAAGAGAAGATTTGCCCGAATGCCAGGGCTTTGGGTGAACCGAAGAGGGATGCGAATGCGGATACTTATCCCATCTATTTAGTGAACCGGGAGGTCTCTTATCTCAATTTCGTCCATGATATTGACGAGACCCGGCTCTCTTTTGAGACCAAGAGGAAGAATCTGACCGAACCGCTCTTTCGGCTCCTCCGAGAACAGAGGATAATTAAACCGGATTTGGAATATATAAGGGAGAGGGTTTTCGGGACATTGCAAGAGATTGTAGCGGCTCTGCTCTGGCAGGTTGGGGCAATAAAGGTGAGTCTTGGTGACCTCGCGCCTTTCTTTAAGGTGGATGAGCGAAGGAATCGGAGTCCGATTTATATTGATGTGAAATGTCTGCCAAATTACCAAGGGTCTTTGACTTCTTAATCAGTCAGGCAGGTCTCATTCTTGCCCATTATGATTTTGACCTCGTCTGCGGTATTGAAGCCGGCAGTATCTCATTTGCCACACTTCTGGCACAGAAGATTTCCAAACCCAGTTTCTTTGCCCGCCGGGAGAAGCGATATAAAGAGGCATCGATTTTAGAAGGGATAAAGGAGCATGAGATTTTTCAGAAGCGAGTCCTTTTGGTTGATGATACAATAGTTAAAGGATGGACAAAGCGGCGGGTGATTAACGCATTAAGGGAGAAGGGGGCAATCTGTGAATATACCTTTGTCATCTTTGACCGGTTGCAGGGCGGTAAGGAGGAACTCGCTTCCTTAGGTTGTGAACTCCTTTCACTCACCGACCGCAACGCCCTCCTCTCCAAAAGGATTCCACGGGATATCACCTTACTTACCGAAAAGGAATACAAGGAAATCTGTGACTATTTTGCCGACCCAAAGGAATGGCATAAGAAGAAGGGGTTTTCTTATTTTGCACTGAAACCAAAATAAGGGAGATACCGGACGAATCTCTAAGAGGTTGACAGGTATCTAATATTATGATAAAATAAAATATGCAAGAACGATTTACCGAAAGAGTGAAAAGGGTAATCCAGCTCTCCAAACAGGAAGCCCGCCGAATGCATCACGATTATATCGGAACCGAGCATCTCCTCTTAGGAATCTTAAAAGAAGGTGGTGGAGTAGCAGCACTCGTTCTCACTAACCTCGGGATTGATTTGGACGATTTGCGTCGGGCAGTAGAGAATGCGGTGAATTACGGCAGGGAGGCGATTGTCGTCGGCGAGATTCCCCTTAATCAGGAGGCGCGGGCAGCGATAAATTATGCGATTGAAGAGGCAAAGGGGATGAATCACTCTTATATCGGAACCGAGCATCTCCTCTTAGGATTATTACGCGAAGAGAGAGGTGTTGCTTCCCAGGTTCTCCTTTCCTTAGGGGTGGAGTTGGATATTGTCCGGAATGAGGTTTTAAGGGTTTTGGCTGGTGAGGGTGCTCCAACACCGCAGAGGCAGAAGACGAAGACATCCGCCCTTGACTATTTCTCGCGGGATTTGACGCAGTTGGCAAGGGAGGAGAAGTTAGACCCAATTATTGGTCGGGAAAGGGAGATAGAAAGGGTTATTCAAATTCTTGTGCGGCGGAAAAAGAATAACCCGGTCTTAATTGGTGAGGCTGGGGTAGGAAAGACAGCGATTGTTGAGGGACTGGCGCAGCGAATTGTTGAGAATCGGGTTCCGGAACTCTTGCGAAATCGGAGGGTTTTAGCCCTTGATTTAGCAGCACTCGTTGCCGGAACGAAGTATCGGGGTCAGTTTGAAGAGAGGTTAAAGACGGTTCTTAACGAGATTATGAAGGCAGGCGATTGTATCATATTTATTGATGAACTCCATACGATTGTCGGTGCCGGGGCAGCGGAGGGGGCAATTGATGCCTCAAATATGTTAAAGCCGGCTCTTGCCCGGGGTGAAATTCAGTGTATCGGGGCAACCACCTTTGAGGAGTATCGGAGGTATATTGAAAAGCATTCCGCATTAGAAAGACGATTCCAACCGATTATCGTGGAGCCACCGACGGTGGCGGAGACGGTAAAGATCTTAGAAGGCTTAAAGGAGAAATACGAACTCCACCATAATGTTATCTATACCCAGGCGGCACTGGAAGAGGCTGCTTATCTCTCCGATAGATACATCACTGACCGTTATCTCCCGGATAAGGCGATAGATGTGATTGATGAGGCCGGTTCCCGAGTGAAACTTTTGAGACCGGTGGTAAATAAGGAGAGTGAGGAGATAGAGAAGAAGATTGAACGGGTGAAGAGGTTAAAAGAAGAGGCAGTGCGGCGTCAGGAGTTTGAGAAGGCCGCGGAGTTGCGGGATGAGCAGAAGCGGCTTACCGATTTGTTAAAGAAGAAACGGAAGGAATGGGAGAAGAGTGGTAATTTCCCGGTTGTGACACCGGAAGATGTTGCCCAGGTCGTCTCAATGTGGACCGGTGTGCCTCTTTCGCGTATTGAGGAGTCGGAATCGGAGAGGTTGTTGAAGATGGAGGAGGAGTTAAAGAAGCGGATTGTGGGACAGGACCATGCAATTGAGGTAATTGCAAAGGCAATTCGGCGCTCGCGGGCTGGGGTGAAAGACCCAAGAAGACCGATTGGTTCTTTTATCTTCTTAGGACCGACCGGAGTGGGAAAGACCGAACTGGCAAGAGTTCTTGCCCGCTTCCTCTTCGGACACGAAGATGCCTTAATCCGACTTGATATGTCAGAATATATGGAAAAATTTAATGTCTCGCGGTTGGTTGGCGCGCCGCCGGGTTATGTTGGTTATGAAGAAGGTGGGCAGTTGACGGAAAAGGTGCGGCGAAAGCCTTATTCCTGTGTGCTTTTTGATGAGATTGAAAAGGCACATCCGGATGTCTTCAATATCCTCCTCCAGATCTTAGAAGATGGGCAGTTGACCGATTCCTTAGGTCGGAAGGTAAACTTCAAGAATACGGTTATCATTATGACATCTAATATCGCTACCGCCGAGATTAAAAGAGCACAGGGAATCGGTTTTCATTCGGAGGAGGAGACACTTTCTTATGAGAAGATGCGGGATAAATTACTGACCGAGGTGAAGAGGGTATTCCGGCCGGAATTCTTAAACCGAGTGGATGAGATAATCGTCTTCCGCCAATTGGGGAGAAAGGAGATGGAGAAGATAGTAGAGATTCAGGTGAGCGATATTCGGGAAAGATTGGCGGAGAAGAGGTTGGACATTCTTTTAACTGAGCAGGCATTGGAATTATTGGTTGAGCAGGGATTTGACCCAGAATATGGAGCAAGGCCAATTAAGCGGACAATCCGCCGACTGATTGAAGACCCCCTGGCGGAAGAGATTCTGAAAGGAAGATTTAAGGAGGGTTCAACAATTGTTGTGGAAAGGGAGGAGAATATCCTCCGGTTTCGGGAATTGACACCCGAAGAACTTTCAATTAAATAGGTTACAGGTTTTAGGTTAGGCGAATAAGGGATGAATTATATAAAGAGATTCCGGATTAACCTCCGGGTAATTTTTTTTATCAGTTTATTTTTTGGTTTTAAGAATCTCTTCTCTCAGCCCCTCATCGTGCAGATTAATGCGAAAACGGAATTTGCCGACTCCCTCTTGGTGAAAAAACTCGCCGGATTAGAATTGGGCGTCCCTTATCGCTCATCCGATATAAAAGAGGCGATAAGGCGGATTTATCAATCGGGACTGTTTGCCGAAATAATCTGCGAGACGACAATGACGAAAGAAGGAGTCATCCTTAATTTCAAAACAAAAGATAATCCATTCTTAGGCGAGATCACATTTTCCGGGAATCAGAAGGTTAAGACTAAGGAGTTAAAAGAAAAGGTCGGAGGAAGGCCCGGAGAAGTCCTCTCCCCAAAAAAGATATTCTCTTGGGAGCAAGCGATCCTCTCCCTTTATAAAGAAAAGGGTTTCCTCTTAACGAAGGTGAAGAGTCTAAGATCGGAGAAGGATTCACTAAATCGGGTGAATCTTCTCTTCTCAATTGATGAGGGGAAGAAGGTTAAGATAAGGAGGATAAGATTTTCGGGAAATAAATACTTGTCGGAGAAGAGATTAGAAAAGGTGATGAAGAATAAGGAGAAAAGGTGGTATCGCAAGGGCTG
>JBBIHO010000156.1:0-4385 GCA_037446935.1 Caldifarciminota bacterium
TTAAAATAAAGGGTTTAATTCCTTAGGAGCGGGTGACGGGATTCGAACCCGCAACCAACGGCTTGGAAGGCCGTTGCGCTACCATTGCGCTACACCCGCAATGGGCAGGGAAGGATTCGAACCTCCGAAGGCGCAATGCCAGCAGATTTACAGTCTGCCCCCTTTGGCCGCTTGGGTACCTGCCCAAAATATATTTTAATTTTTAGCCGACAGAGGGATTCGAACCCCCGACCTGAGGTTTACAAAACCCCTGCTCTACCCCTGAGCTATGTCGGCGATAAGATATATAATAAAGAAATTATCCAATCTGTCAATGGTATAACATTATCTTCGCTCTTGACATTATCTACCTAACGATTAGAATAAAATATGAATAAGGAAGTAGCGAAAAGGGAAATTGAGAGACTGCGCAAGGAAATCAATTACCATAACTACCGCTATTATGTCCTAAATGACCCGGTAATCTCAGACTACGAATATGATATGTTGGTCAAAAGACTAAAGGATTTAGAGGACGAGTTTCCAGAGTTTATAACTCCGGATTCCCCAACCCAAAGGGTTGGAGGCGAACCGTTAAAAGAATTTCTCACCGTTACTCATGACCCACCAATGCTTTCATTAGATAATACCTATTCCTATGAAGAACTTAGAGAATTTGATAAGCGTCTCCGAAAGTCGATAAGGACAATCAATTATCTCGGAGAATTAAAGGTTGATGGTGTTGCCGTTTCGCTGAAATATAAAAATGGCATATTTTATCAGGGCGCAACCCGTGGTGATGGCAACCGGGGCGACGATATCACCGCCAATCTAAAGACAATAAAATCCTTGCCCTTAAGACTCTTAACTGATGAGCCCGATTTCTTAAATCTGGAAGTGAGAGGAGAAGTCTTTATAACTAAAAAGCAATTTATGGAGATGAATAAATTGAGAGAAGAAAAAGATGAGCCGCTCTTTGCCAATCCGAGAAATGCGGCTGCCGGGAGTCTAAAACTCTTAGACCCGAAAGAAGTAGCGAGTAGAAAACTGGATATCTTCATCCATACGGTTCCTAACCCACCTGCGAAAAGATATACTTCCGACCTTACGGTCTTAAAAAGATTATCGGAGATTGGATTTAAGGTAATTCCCCATTCCGGTCTCCTGCCGACAATTGACGATGTGATTGGCTTCTGCGAAGAATGGAAGGATAAAAAAGAGGAACTTCCCTATGAAGTTGATGGCATAGTTATTAAGGTTGATAACTTTGCCCAGCGGAAAGAATTAGGAGAAACAATCAAGAGCCCTCGTTGGGCAGTTGCCTATAAATATCCACCAAAGCAGGCGACAACCAGAATAAAAAGAATTTATGTCCAAGTCGGCAGAACTGGTGTCTTAACCCCAGTTGCGGAATTTGAACCAGTCTTTCTCTCCGGAACAACCGTCACTCACGCGACTCTCCATAACTTTGAGGAAATGAAAAGGAAGGATATAAAAGTAAACGACACAGTGATAATTGAAAAGGCCGGCGAGATAATTCCGCAGGTGGTAAAGGTGGTGAAAGATAAGAGAACCGGGAAAGAAAAGGAATTTCCCATTCCAAAACATTGCCCTGTCTGTGGCGGCAATGTCTTCAAAGAGAAAGAAGAGGTTGCCTATCGCTGTGTTAATGTCTCATGTCCGGCACAAATAAAGAGAAGAATAGAACACTTCGCATCGCGTAAGGCAATGGATATTGAGAACTTGGGAGAGAAGATTATTAACTTATTAGTGGAAAAAGGTTTGATTAAAGACTTTGCTGATCTCTATTTCTTAAAAAGAGAAGATTTATTAGAACTGGAAAGGATGGGCGAAAAGTCAGTGCAGAATCTACTCAATGCGATAGAAAATAGTAAAAACCGTCCATTCCACCGGGTATTATATGCCTTGGGAATCAGACATATTGGAATTGGTGGGGCTCAGATATTAGCAAACCACTTTCCGTCAATTGACCTTCTTGCGAAAGCATCTTATGAGGAATTATCTCAGATTCCCGGGATTGGTCCAATAATTGGTGAGAGTATCAAAAACTTCTTCTCCGATAAGAATAACCTCTCCTTAATTGCCAAATTAAAAAGAGCCGGGGTAAAATTATCTGAGGAGAAAAGAGAGAAGAGATTGAGTGGTAAAACTTTTGTCATCACCGGTACCTTAAAAAACTTCACCCGGGAAGAGACGCACGAGTTGATAATCTCCCAGGGCGGAAATATTGGAAGCACCGTCTCAAAAAAGACCGATTATCTTGTTGTCGGTGCTGAACCCGGCTCAAAACTGGCTAAGGCACACTCCTTAGGAGTA
This sequence comes from Caldifarciminota bacterium, assembly GCA_037446935.1. GTDB lineage: Bacteria > Hydrothermota > Tepidihabitantia > Tepidihabitantales > JBDRVQ01 > JBBIHO01. The sequence continues at coordinate 2,317 of JBBIHO010000156.1, forward strand.
AAGGTTATCTCTGAGGAAGAGTTTTTGAAGTTAATTGGCAAGAAATGATATCACCGAGAATGCAGAATAGCCGCAGATATCTTTTTAATTCCTTTTTCTGCGTCCTTTGCATTCTTTTCGGTATCATCTACATTCTGTTTTGCGGAGGGAAAAGAGTGAAGAGAGATGATGAGTTAACAAAATTAAGAGAGTTAATGGTAAAGGAACAGATTGAAAACCGTGGTGTGAAGGATAAGCGAGTTCTACAAACGATGCGGCTGGTCCCACGTCATCTCTTCATTCCGGAGGAATTAAGAGATGAAGCCTACAACGACTATCCTTTGCCAATCGGTGAGGGACAGACAATTTCTCAGCCTTATATCGTTGCCTTGATGACCGAACTCCTCCAATTGAAAGGCGATGAAAGGGTCTTAGAGATTGGCACCGGTTCCGGTTATCAAGCAGCAATCCTTGCTCATCTCTGTAAGGAGGTCTATACGATAGAGATAATTGAAAAACTGGCAAAATCGGCAAAGGAACGATTAGCAAAGATGGGCTATAAAAATATCTTTGTCAAATGGGGTGATGGGTTTGAAGGCTGGCCGGAGCATGCCCCTTTTGATGCCATCATTATTACCTGCGCCATCCCAAAAATTCCGCCACCGCTTTTAGAACAGTTAAAAGATGGTGGAAGAATCTGCGCCCCCTATGAAAAGACCTACGGTACTCAGATACTTGCCGTATTTAAGAAAAAGGGGACAAAGATTGATACGAACTATATTGACTATGTCCGCTTCGTCCCGATGCGCGGCAAGATAGAAGAAGAAAAAATAGAAGAAGAAAAATAGGTAGCAAATCCTATTGCTCTGCGAACGGAAAGTGAAGAAAAAGACCTGACCCGATTTAGTTCGTCATAAGAATATCTAATTGGAAATGGTGACTTTCTTCACCCGGTTAGACGCCCTCCTGAGCAAAACGAAGGAACTCTGGACTTCGGCTTTGCCTCAGAGTGACATTCCGTGCCATTTCTTACTGGGGTTCGTTATCCCTGACCTGTTGCCAAGGACGGCTTAATATTTGTCGTTAGGGCAAAAATGTCCTGACGGCTGAGAGGCGTCCTGCTTCGTTAAAAACTTCGGGCTTGAAAAGTTGATCAGAGCAATTTTATCAATTCTTCTTTTGAGATGTTATTCCAGAGACTGACCTTAGATAAAATATCGTTCAAAGTGCCTTTGGCTATTGTTTTATGTGCTGACAGCCGCAAGGGCTGCGCCTACATTTGAGAAAAAATGAGGATTTATTTAGCAAGAACCAGATTTTCTAAATTGACCTTAGCCAGTTCTTGGGGCGAAAGTCGGCTACTTACATATAGAATCTCAACACCCAATGGGTTTTTGGACTCATCAAGGTCAATGATAATACCCTCGTTCACCTCTATGCTCTCCGCCGCCTTCGCTTCTTTTAATTGAATATAGAGGGCATCAGCTCCTTTATCATAAGTAATTCTCATATCTCACCTTTTAATTTCTTTTTATAAGCGGTTAATATCAGTTTATAACCGGGCTTGGGAAGGTATATACCAATAATTCTTTATCGTTCAATCTCTTAATGGCAATTTCTGCCTCCCCGCGGCCGGGCTCCACAGCGTCACATTTGGACAAAGTCTCAAATATATCTGACTCTTTAATTCCACGCTCCTCCATCCGTATCCGACAATGTTGGGTAAATTTAGGTTCCACTTTAATATTAGAATACTATAAAAATGGCGAAAAGTCAAGGGTATAATGAAATATGGCAGAAAGGAATATTTTCGGTATAAATATGGACTATATTTGCCTTGGCGTTGACGACCATAAGCAGTTTGTCACTATCGCCGCCATGAATGAAGAAGGCGAAATAATAAAAATGGAGCCGAGGATACCAAAAACCTCCGCCTCTATGGAAGCCTTCTTCGCCTCCTTAGGCGAAAATTGCTCTCATAAGGCAGTATCAGAAACCGGAAGAAATTGGGGAGTCACTTATGATATCCTGGAAGATATCCCGTATGGCAACCCCTTCAAGGTGAAAGCAATCGCTTATGCCTCTTTGAA
>JBBIHO010000157.1:0-4362 GCA_037446935.1 Caldifarciminota bacterium
AGAGATATGATTGAACCAATCTTATCGGTCCGGATTGGAGATGTTGAGTTTGCCAATCCCTGCCTTACCGCTTCGGGAACTTATGGTTGGGGAGAAGAATTTCCCAATGTCTTAAATAAGATTGGTGGTTTTGTCACCAAGGGAATAACCCTCTCCCCCCGGGAGGGAAATCCACCGCCCCGGATATGGGAAGGAAGGGGTGGGATTGTCAATTCAATTGGTTTGGAGAATCCCGGGGCAGTTATCTTTCTGAATAATATACTGCCCAAACTGGCGAGGTTGCAGACAAAGATAATCTTAAATATCGCTGGCTTTACGGCGGAGGAATTTGTCACCCTAATTAAGATGTTAGACGGACCAGCCATTTCTGGTTTTGAATTGAACCTCTCCTGTCCTAATGTGAAAGAGGGGGGGATATTTTTCTCCCAGAATCCAAAAGCGGCGCAAAGGGTTATAAACGCAACGCGCAAAGTGACAAAGAGGTTATTGATTCCCAAACTGTCACCGGTATTTACTGACCTCACCGAACTTGCCCGAATCGCGGAGGCGGAAGGGAGTTCGGCAATAACCCTAATCAATGCCCTTCCGGCACTTGTGATTGATTTCGCGGGAATGCGCCCATTCTTAGGCGGCAGGACCGGAGGGTTATCCGGTCCGGGTATAAAGCCCTTTGCCTTATATTGCATAAAGAGGGTTAAGGAGGTAGTGAATATCCCAATCATTGGTTGCGGCGGAATAATGAATTATATGGATGCCTTAGAATATATCTTAGTCGGTGCCTCCCTCTTTCAGGTGGGAAGTGCCAATTTAATCAACCCCTTCACCCCGATTGAGATAGTTGAAGGGATAAAGAGATATTTAAGAGAGAAGAAGATCCCAGATATAAAAAGATTGATAAACAGAGTGGAGGTGTAAGATGACCCCAAAATTGGTCTTAGCAATGGATTTAGACACTCCCACTCAGGTGGCGAAGGCACTGCGGAAGGTTGCTGGCTGGATTGATTACTATAAAATTGGTTATAAGATATTCTTCCGCTCCGGACCACGAATCGTCAAATTCTTTAAGAATAAGGAGGAGAAGGTCTTCTTAGACCTGAAACTTTTTGACATCCCTTCCATCGTTGAGTCGGCATGCGAGCACTTTGTCAAGATGCGTGTTGATATCTTCAATCTCCACACATTAGGCGGTTATGAGATGATGCGGCGCGCCAAAGAGATTACCCTTGAGGCGAGCAAAAAGACAAAAGAGAGTCCACTCATCTTCGGTGTCACGATTCTTACCAGTATGGATGAGAAGACATTTAAGGAGACAATCGGGATTAAAGAGAAGTTCTCACTACGCGATAAGGTTGTTTGTCTGGCGGCGCTGGCAAAAAGAGCGGGCTTGGATGGTGTGGTTGCCTCACCCTTGGAGATTGAGGATATAAAGCGGGAATGCGGAAAAGATTTCCTTGTCCTCTGTCCGGGGATAAGAATTCCGACTTCCGCGGTCGTTAAGGATGACCAGAAGCGTTTCCTCACCCCACGCGAGGCAAAAGAGAAGGGGGCAGATTTTATCGTCGTCGGTCGGCCAGTCCTCCAGGCTCCGGACCCAATTGAGGTGATTGAAATGATAAGGAAGGATATGGAGTAGAGATGGATAAGAGAGAGATTGAGGAGATTCTCCTAAGGTATGAAGTCTTACAGAGGGGACATTTTCTCTTAACATCCGGGCTACATTCGGAATTCTATTTTGAGAAATCAAGGATTCTCCAACATCCACCACTGGTTGAGAAGTTCTCTTCACTCATCAGCGAAAGGTTTCGGAATGAAGGGATAGAATTAGTTGTCGGACCAACAACCGGCGGTGTGATAATTGCCTACGAAGTGGCAAGACAACTCTTTTGTTGCTCGGCTTATGCGGAAAGAGAAGGGGATGGGCGAAGAGTGAGGAGGGGATTTAAGATAAGGGAGGGGGAGAGGGTTCTTATCGTTGACGATGTCTTAACAACCGGCGGTTCAATCCTTGAGACAATCAGGGCATTAGATGAATACAAAGTGAAATTAGTGGGCATCGGTCTCTTTATTGACCGAAGCCAAAGACCTCCTCCATTTCCGGTAATGACCTTTGCCGTCTATCGGAAGGAGATTGTGAATTACGAACCGACCGCCTGTCCCTTCTGTAAAGCCGGAATTGAACTCTTAACCCCAGGAAGAGGGAAATAATAAGATAGAATATCGGAAAGTCGGTTCTTTTTGGCTGAGGTTTAAGGCTCTTTTCCACAAAATGGTTAAGAACCAAAAATTTTACTTGACAGGGATGACTTTTTGGTTATGATTTCTTTATGAAATCTGAGGTCGCAGGCAGGATAAGCGGCAGTTCGCCATTACGCAAAATTTGGCACAAAAGGCGAATTCCCGATATGAACCAGTTGGGCGAAAGTTGACTTCAATGGGGAAAACATGAACCAAGAATTAGCAAATGTTATAAAAATATACTCAACAGGAACTATCAAGAATTAGGCAATTATCTTATAGGTAAGTCAAAGGATACACTTATAGGGATATTGGTTGACTTACTTACGATGTATGTAAATGATAAAAACTCTTCAACCATAAGGGAATTTATAACCGTTACTTTAGCTGGATACACACATAAAGAAGGGAAAATAGGATATGATGGTTTTAAGCAAGATGCTTTTGTTTCTGGAAGGACTATAAAGTGTGAGGCAAAACCCAAAAATGTAAATACTGAGGAATTTGAAAAATATAAAAGGGGTGAAAGAAAAACACCTCAGCAAAATTAAATGGCGGTGGGAATTTTACCGATTATACTCCAGCGAGATTGCAAAAGGATAAAAGAGAGAAAGACTTAAATATGTTGGTGAGTGGTTTTGTAGATGGGAAACTTATTTATATCATTGAGTTTCCATTTAATTTCTTAGATTTTATAAAAAATTTAGAGTCAAAAATTCAAAGATGGAAGGAAAAATTAAAGGGAAGCAAAAGCACAAGGGGACAATTTTTAAGAAGCGCTGAATTTGATTATAAAGATTATATCCATTGCCCCAGTTTAAAGGTTGTTTATCTTTTAAATAAAACTGAACTATCAAAATATTTAGAGGGAAAAACAAAATGACTCAAGAAGAATGTCTAAAAAAGATAATTTAAGGTGATGCGCAAAAAATTTTAAAGATGTTACCCGATGAAATCGTTGATGTTGGAGTAACATCACCGCCTTACAATAAAGGCGAGAATAAAAAAGGCTGGTTAGTAAAAAATGTAAAGTATTCAGGTGCTACAGATAAATTACCAGAGGAAGAATATCAAAAAGGTCAAATTGATGTTTTAAATGAAATTTATAGGATTACTAAACCTGGCGGTTCATTCTTCTATAATCATAAATTGAGATGGGAAAAAGGCTTGATGCTTCATCCAATGGATTGGCTGAGAAAAACGAAGTGGATAATTAGACAAGAGATAATCTGGGATAGAATGATTGCTGCTAATATCAGGGGTTGGAGGTTCTGGCAGGTAGAAGAGAGGATATATTGGCTTTATAAGCCGAAAGGAAGAAATTCAATTGGAGAGGAATTGAAGCCAAAACACGCTTTATTGACATCAATCTGGCGATTTCCACCCGAACAAAAAAATCCTCACCCAGCACCTTTTCCTTTGGCATTGCCAGTTAGAGCAATTTATTCTGTTATGGACGAGAGGAAAGGAGTGGTAATTGATCCTTATTGTGGTAGTGGCACGACTCTGGTTGCAGCAAAGATTTTGGGGCATGATTTTATCGGCATTGAAATCCCAAAGGAATATATTGAATTTGCCAAAGAGAGGTTAGAAAATTACAAATCTGAAGAAAATTATGTGAGAGAGGAACATGTAGTAGAGAAGACATTTAAAGAAAGAAAAGAAAAAGGGGAATTTACTGGTAAGTACGCTCCGAAAAGTAATAAAGAACAGAATCTATTAGATTTGTTTGATTATGAAAAAGGTTAAACATTGGCTAACACAGCATAAAAGGTCCTTCTATGAGATAGTCTGCATCATCTCGCAGGCTTACCCAAATTTTTGCTTCGCAAAAACCTCTTTTATGCTGGGAACATTAAACGAAATTAAACTATGGAACTAAACCTTACCAAACTCCTCCGAGAGAATCTTCATTATCTCCCTTAAAATCTCATTTGTCGCCCTGAGGTAAGCCTCAAACCAGGTACCAAGACCCTTCTTCGGAAGGGGGTAATTTTAATCCCTTCTTGTTGTATCTCTTCTGAATCTCTTTTCTTTTCCAGTCCTTGAAAATATTCCTCGGCAGAGGCGAAGCAGAGAGTCTTGCTCTCTTCTTCTTTGTCTCCTTTGGCAACTCCTCTTTTTCTA
>JBBIHO010000158.1:0-4335 GCA_037446935.1 Caldifarciminota bacterium
TTTGGGATATAGAGTTTGTTTCCCAATACCTTTTGATAACCTCGCCTCTTGCCTTCACGGGGTCCATATGGTATAATTCACCGTAACTCATAAGGCCTCATTGGTTTTTAGATAATTTTTTCATTTCTTTAATATTACCAGGGAGGCCTGCTATTTCAAGTATTTCTCTTAAGATCTCTTTAGGGTGCTACCTAGGTCTATTAACACTTACAGAAAAAATTGCTATTGACGAATTAAATTTTTCCATTATAATACCAATTTGACATCTGTTGGATTTACGATATAATAAACTTTTATGATAAAAGATAGACGATTAAGACGCCATCTTCATATTAAAAAGAAGATAAAAGGAACCAGCGAGCGTCCGCGACTTCTGGTAAAGCGGAGCAATCGGCACACCTATGCGATTCTCATCAATGATGAGCAAGGAAGGGTCCTCTCTGTTGTCTCAACCCTTTCCAAAGAAATGAGGGAAAAGGTGAAAAATTCTCCCGGCAAGATAGAGGCTGCGAAGGAAGTCGGAAGATTAGTTGCTGAAAAGGCTAAGGAGTTGAATATCAAGAGTGTTGCCTTTGACCGTGGCGGCTACAAATACCACGGTCGGGTAAGAGCGGTCGCTGAAGGTGCACGGGAAGGAGGTCTAAAATTTTAGAAGAGTTAGCACCAAAATTCATTTAGAAGGTGATTGAGATAAAAAGGGTCTCTAAGACGGTAAAGGGTGGAAAACGGTTCAATATCTCAGCAACGGTGGTAGTTGGCGATGGTAAGGAATTGGTCGGCATTGGACACGCCAAAGCTGCGGAAGTGGTGCAGGCGGTTAAAAAGGCAACCGAAAAGGCAAAAAAGAATATGGTGAAGATTCTGCTAAAAGGGAGAACCATACCCCATGAAGTCCAGGCAAAATACGGTGCCTCCAAAGTCATTCTGAAACCGGCCTCCCCGGGAACTGGCATTATCGCTTGCCAACAAGTGAGGGCGCCTTTGGAAGCAGTTGGCTTGCAGGATGTTTTGACAAAATCATTCGGCTCCCGCAACCCATTAAATTTAGCGCAAGCAACGATAAAGGCACTACTCAATCTGCGAACATTGGAAGAGATTGCCCGTCTCCGAAATAAACCAATATCCCATATCATAGAGAAATAAAATGAAACGGTTAAAGGTAACTCTGAAAAAAAGCCTGATTGACGAATGGGAAATACACAAAAGAACCGTTCGGGCATTGGGTTTAAGAAAGATTCGCTCCACCAAAATCCATAAAGATACCCCTCAGATAAGGGGAATGATTGAAAAGGTTAAACATCTAATAAAAGTGGAAGAGATTAATGATTGATTTATCTTCTTTGCGTCCACCGCCGGGTGCCGCCAAGAAAAGAAAAAGGGTGGGCTGTGGTCCGGGTTCCGGTCACGGCAAGACCTCGGGTCGGGGTCACAAAGGAAGCAAGGCCCGTTCCGGAAAGGAGTTTGACTCCCGATTTGAAGGTGGCCAAACACCATTTTATCGCCGAATCCCGAAACGTGGTTTTCACCCCCCATTCCGCAAAGAATACGAAATCGTCAACCTCCTCTCATTAAAGGATATAAGCGAAGATAGAATAAGCCCTGACCTATTAAAGAAGAAGGGATTGGTAAAGAAGGGGAAATTGGTTAAAATTCTTGGCGAAGGGGATATTGGAATTCCAAAAATCATCTATGCCCATGCCTTCTCTCAGTCGGCAAAGGAAAAGATTGAAAAGGCGGGCGGCAAGGCAATAGTCTTGAAATGATTCAGAATGTTCCCAATATTTTTAAGATTCCAGATTTAAGAAAAAGGATTTTAATCACCCTCGCCTTAGTAGTTGTCTATCGCCTTGGTGCTCATATTCCGACCCCGGGGATTAATGGCGCTGCCTTGGCTCTCCTTCTGGCACAACTACGCGGAACCGTATTTGGTCTCTATGACATATTTGTTGGCGGTGCCCTCTCCCGGGCTTCGGTCTTTGCCTTGGGGATTATGCCCTACATCTCCGCCTCCATTATGTTCCAACTCTTGGGCTCCGTATTTCCTACCTTAGAAAAACTCCAGAAGGACGAGGAAGGTAGAAAGAAGATAAATCAATGGACGAGATACGCCACTGTCTTATTAGCAGCAATTCAGTCATTCGGCATTGCCACCTATCTGGAAGCTCAACCGCCCACCGCTGCTGGACCAATTATCTTATTCCCGGGATTCTTTTTCCGCATCATCACCGTCTTCACCCTCACCGCCGGCACAATATTTGTAATGTGGCTGGGTGAACAGATAACCGATAAGGGAATTGGCAATGGCATATCATTCTTAATCTTTGTTGGGTGTATTGACTCAACCCCCCAGGATTTTGCCCGCACCTTAGGTATGATAAGAGCAGGCGAGTTATCATGGTTTTCTCTCCTGATTATCCTCGGCATAATCTTTGGCATTTATGCCGGGGTTGTCCTTATGACTCAGGCGATGCGGAAGATTCCTGTCCAGTATCCAAAACGGATTGTCGGGCGGAGGATTTATGGTGGACAAACAACCTATATTCCATTAAGGATAAATACCGCTGGGGTAATTCCGATAATCTTCGCCCAAAGTTTAATCGTCTTCCCATCTACCTTTGCCGCCTTCTTCAAAACACCCTTCCTCACCCAAATTCAAGAGATTCTTTCTCCTGGGGGCTGGCTTTACAATCTCCTCTTTGCCGGCTTAATCATCTTCTTCACCTATTTTTACACATCAATTGTCTTTAATCCCCGGGATTTAGCGGAAAATATGCAGAGATTTGGTGGATTCATTCCCGGGCTTCGTCCAGGTGAAAAGACCGCGGAATATATTGACCGAAGCCTTACCTTAATCACTCTGCCCGGGGCAATCTTTTTAGCACTTATGGCTTTAATCCCCTGGTTTTTAATGTCTGCCTTTCGCATCCCGTTCTACTTTGGTGGCACCACCCTCTTAATCATCGTTGGTGTTGCCCTTGACACAATCCAGCAGATTGAATCCCACCTTCTAATGCGTCAGTATGAAGGGTTGATGAAGGGAATGAGAATAAAGGGCAGGAGGTTCTAATGCCCTAAGATATTTAATCCCGGAAAGGCCAAAAACCTCCTCTTTATTACTAAATTGCCAGGCTCTTCGCTACTTTTTGGGAAATAGGCTTGATTAAAGGGCTAATCCCTTGTATAACTTTTATAAAAATTAATGTTTTAGGAGGATTAGCCTTATGGATTGAACCAGAAGAAGAGGTTGGGATATGTCCCCGCTGCGGCAAGGTGAGTAATAAAAGGCACGACAATTATTGGATGAAGGCTTTAGACTTCAAGGTCAAGTGGTAAGAAGACTTATCTTAACTTAAAGCGGATTAGATTCTTCTGCTCTCATAGGCATCTGCCCTTTTGCTCTCTTCTTTATTATGCGGAAAAAAGTCTTATACCCGACGCTTCGGTAAGAAAATCTACTCCTGGGTAAATTTTTCCACAATTAAATTAGATGAGATAAGCGCTAAGAGAAGGCACAAATACGCGACCGTCTTTTCCGCTCCTTGCGAGAGAAAGGTATTAGACCTAATCAAGGGAAAGGATGAAAGAAGGGTTAAATCGGTCTTAGAGAAGTATCCAAAAGAAGAGAGGAAAGAGGTGAAGGGGGTAATTATTGACCGGTTTAAGCCTTATCGGAAGGTCGCAAAAGAGATGTTTTCCGAATGCCCTGATAATTCCGGATAAGTTTCATCTGATTGCCGAGGTGAATAGAGCCTTAGATAAAGTTCGGAAGGGGATACAGAGGGAAGCAAAAGAGCAGAAGAAAAGAGATTTGGTGGAAGACTTGGATGAGTCCAGAGGAGAGGACAGCAGAAGAGAAGAGGGGAAGGAGGCTATGGGGTGTTCAATTTCTTTTAATGAGAGGTGAGGGGAATTTGAGCGAGGGGGAGAGAAAGAGGTTATGGGGTGTTTTAAGATATGAGTCTAAATTACGGCGGACTTATGGGTTGTGGAACGAGGATAATTTTAGAGAGAGGGTATTAGCGGCTTGCGGGTGAAAAAAGTTGTGCTTGCCAATTAGGTTTTATTTTGATATAATACGAATATGGTAAAAAAAAGCGGTGTTCAGATGCGGGAAAAGCGAAACTTGACTTTTTTGGGTTGTATAGTATAAAGTATAAGAAGAAGGGAGAGGGAAGCCCCTTATAAAGCTTCCCCAAAAAGTGACGATGAACCATGTGATAATTACTGCGGACAATTTCCCGGCAAACATCATCTCACGGGGTCACCCAAATTCCGCCTTCGGCGGAACTTCTTTTATGCTGGGAACGTTATCGCCATTTCGCTCATGAAAGGATG
>JBBIHO010000159.1:0-4295 GCA_037446935.1 Caldifarciminota bacterium
CAGTTGGTAATTAGTATTAGGGGGAAATTGATGGTGCTTTTCTTATTCGTATCTCAGTGCCTGGATGGGATTTAGTTTGGCCGCCTTGGTTGCGGGATAGATTCCGAAGAAAATTCCAACGAAGACCGAAAAGCCAAAACCTAAGATTATCGTCCAGAGTGGCGCTGCCGCAGAGAGTGGGCTAACCAGAGAGACTATCTTTGCTAAGGAAAGACCTAAGAGAACTCCGATGCCCCCACCAATAAAGGAGAGGGTGCAGGATTCTAAGAGGAATTGGAGGAGGATTTGACGGTTAGAGGCACCAACTGCCTTCCTTAAACCAATCTCTCTTGTCCTTTCTGCTACCGCCACGAGCATTATATTCATAATCCCAATACCACCAACTAAAAGGGAGATGGCGGCAACGGCAATCATTACCAAAAAGGCAACACCGGTAATATTCTTATAGATTGAGCGTAGGGTATCCTGGGTATTGATGCCAAAATTATCCGGTTTGTCATAACCCAATCTTCTTCTCCGGCGCAGTAATTCCCTTATATCGTCAATTGTCCTTTCAATTTCGCGCCCGCTCTTTGGCAGGACAGCGATTGAGAGGCCGCGAAAGATAGCGGCAAAACCGGTTGGTTTCGGGAAGAATCGCTCAAATGTTGTAAGCGGTATGATTATCACATTATCCTGACTCTGGCCAAAAAAACTCCCCTTTTTCGTTAAGAGACCAACAATCGTAAATTTATTCCCATAAATTGTGAGTCGGCTACCTAAGGGGTCTTCATTGGGAAAGAGATTTTGGGTGATTCCAGCCCCAACGACACAGACCTTCCTTACCCTTCGGTAGTCGTCATCGGAGATAAATCTTCCGGACTCTACCTCATAATTCATCGTCCATTGTAAATCGGGAGTGGAACCAATCACCTCAACCTGCCGAATCTTATTCCCTTTGTAGGTGAGATTGGGGAGTATATATTCGCGGGTTGGCGATACCCGCTCAACAGTTGGCAGGCGGGAGATGCTTATCGCATCTTCAATGGTTAGGTCCGGACGCTTTGCCGCAATATCAAAATCAATCCTTCCGGCTGTCCAGCCAACCTTCTGGACAAATATCGTATTGGAACCAAGGGATTGGATTTGCTTCTCCACTGTATTATTTAGACCCTGAATTAAAGAGAGAATCGCAATGACGGTCGCAACCCCGATGATAATCCCTAAGGCGGTTAGGAAGGAGCGGAGTTTATAGGTGGTGAATGTTTGAAGGGATAATTTTAGATATTCCAGGAAGTTCATTGGTTTTCATCAATTATCTGCCCATCAATTATTTTGATTATTCTCTTCGCATACCTTGCGATATTTGGGTCGTGGGTGACCATAATTATTGTATTCCCTTCTTCAGCCAGTTCGGAAAAGAGTGCCATTATCTCAGCCCCGGATTTGGAATCTAAGTTACCAGTCGGCTCATCAGCCAGAAGGAGGCTCGGCCTGGTGACTAAGGCACGGGCAATTGCTACCCTTTGCATCTCGCCGCCCGAGAGTTGATTTGTCCGATGCGCCATCCTCTCCTTTAAGCCAACCCTTTCTAAGAGAGCGGTTGCCATCCTTTTTCTCTCTTGTTTATTGTAACCGGCGTATAAGAGGGGTAGTTCAACATTCGCCAGGGCGTTGTAGCGGGGGAGGAGATTGAAGGTCTGAAAGACAAAGCCAATCTCTCTATTTCGCATCCTTGCCAATTCCTCATCGGTGAGATTGGAGACATCCTTCTCCTTAAAATAGTATCTCCCTTCGGTAGGCGTATCTAAGAAGCCGATTAAATTTAAGAGGGTTGATTTTCCGGAACCGGAAGGTCCCATTATCGCAATAAATTCATTCGCCTCAACAGTGAGGGAGATGCCACGCAGGACTTCTAATTTAACATCCCCGGTGAAATAGACCTTTTTAATACCTTCCAGTCTTAAAAGCATAAGAGACAAATGATAATCAAAGATTCTTTTCCCTTTTGATTGAGACCCGCGCACCATCTTGGAGTCGGGATAGGACGCGATAGGGACCGGTTATTACCAAATCCCCTTCGGCGAGTCCTTCTAAAATCTCGGTCTCAGTTTCACTACTCTTCCCAATCTTGACAAAAACGAGTTTTGCCTTTTTCTCTTTCTCATCATAAACAAAGACCGCATCCTTCTCCTCACCTTTTATCTTGCGCCTGCCCACCGCTTGAATCGGCACCACCAAGCAGGAATCCCTCCGATAGGTCTCAACCTCAGCATGACAGGAAAGCCCCGGTCTTAAAAGGGAAGAGGTGTCTTTTAGTTCAATTGTAATCTGAAAACTTGGAGCCTTCTCTTCGGTGGTTAATTGGGATACCGAAACCGGGACAAAACCGACCTTAGTCACAACACCGGTAAACTTCTTATTGGGCAGGGCATCCAGTTCAATTACGCCCGGGTCGCCAATCTTCACATCAATCACATCGGTCTCGGATAGTTCAATCTCAGCCAGCATCTTTGACAAATCGGCGATGACCATCAAGACTGTCCCGGGGTTATTCATCGTTCCGATGATTACCGTCTCCCCTTCCTCAACATTTAACTTCACTACCTTACCGGAGATTGGGGAGCGGATTTCAGTCTTCTCATATCTATCCTGAGCATCTTCAAAGATTGCTTTTGCCACCCGGAATTCGGTCTCCACCTTCTCTTTCTCTTCCTGAGAGATTAAGTTCTTATTAAAGAGTGTTTCGGTTCGGGCGAAGACTGACTTTGCCTGCTGGTAGCGGGCAAGGGCTTGTGCGAGTTGCGCCTCATAACTCTTGCGGTCAAGGCGACAGAGGATCTCTCCTTTCTTTACCATATCGCCTTCTTTCACATATAATCGCTCAATTCTACCCATCACCTCTGCCTGAATATTGACCTGGCTTGCTGCCTTTATCTTCCCATCACCGCTCACATAGGAGACGATACTGCTGTAATGTGCGGCCGCGACTTCTACTGGTTCTCCTTCTTCCCTCTGGGTGAGGTTAAAGATGGTGATTAAAATGAGCAGCGCAAGAACCCCAATTATTATCCAGAATCTTTTCTTCATTTCATTCCTCCGAATAAATATTCAATCTGTGCCTTGCTGATATTCAAGTCGGCGATACTGGCGATATAAGACTGGTATGCGGAATTATATTTTGTCTGGATATCCAGAAAATCAAGATAAGAGATAGTGCCCAATCTTCTCTCTTCTTCGGCTAATCTCAAGAGTTCTTTTGATAGTTCAAAACTTTTCTTTGCGAACTCATAACGACTAATTGCCGACTTTAATGTGAGATAGGCATCCTTCGCATCCTTCGCCAGATTAAGTCTTGCCTGTTTTATTTCTCTTTCCGCTCGCTTTTTCCCCTGCCTTGCGGCGAAGAGCGAAAGCGAGTAGCTGGTAATATCAATAAAGGGGAGACTAAAATTGAGGGAGAGAGATAAGGCATCCCTTTTCTGCCATTCGGATATACTCTTTGGCAAGGCAGAGGAATCGGAATAAGCAGAAGAGAGAGAAAGGGAGAGGGATGGGAGAAAGTTAAGGATATTCTCCCAAAGGGCGAGATTGGCAATATCTCTTGCGGCGAGAGATGAATGATATCCTGGATTTACCCGAAGGATCTCTTCCCAGAATTGGGAAAAGTCTAATTCCTGATTAAGGAACTCCTCCGGTGCCTTCAATTCTTCAGTGGCGCAAATAAATAGATTCCCCTCTAAACCAATGAGTGCCTTTAAGTTCTCGCAAGCGATAAGGAGATTTTTCTTGGCATCCGCTTCTTCCATCCGGGCTAAAAGTAAATCGTTTTCGCTTCTTAATAACTCTAACCGCGAGACCTTTTTGAGACGATACTTCTCACTTATGAAGCGGTGATTTTCCTCTTTCTTTGCCACCTCTTCCTTTTTGACCTTATAAAGTTCCTGTGATTTCAAAAGGTTGAAGTAAGCAGTGGTCGTGAGATATTTCAACTGCGATAAGGTAAATCTCGCCTGCCCTTCGTAATATTTAGCGATGTAACCGGTCCCGATGAGACCAAAGACGAGGGGGACAGAAAAGAGGGGCTGGGTTATGCCAATTTGCCCGTTGTAAGACTTACCTTGGACCTGCCGCCCGTCCATTTCATATTCTTTCTTAGAATAACTGAGCGAGAAGTTCGGCGAGGGTAAGATTCTTTCTATTGGTTCTAAGACCTTTTGGATGGCAGAACTTCTATTATATTTCTCCTCCATTTTATAGGGACTGTATTTATAAGCAATATTTAGGGCATCGCGGAGAGTGAGATTCAGGGTATC
>JBBIHO010000160.1:0-2216 GCA_037446935.1 Caldifarciminota bacterium
GAATAGAGTTGATAGAGCTCATCCTTTAGTTTCTGGCAGACGATAATCTCCGAGGTTGGCGACCATTCGGGATTTAGGTATTCGCCATCATTGTCGGTAAGGCAGACCTTTTCACTCTTATCGCTTCTCACCTTATATAATCTATGATTCCCTTCCCACTTTGAATAGCAAATCCAGTCTCCGTCATAGGACCAGGAAGGATGGGAGCATATCCCTATATCAAGGGTTTCAATCTTATCTTCAAAAGTTGCGATCTTATAGAGAGCACCTTCACCGGCGCAGACAATCCAACTGTCATTCGGAGACCAGGCAGGTGTTTCCAGGTCTAAGTTTAAACCTTCGCTTTTGCATACCTTCTCACCAAGACTTTCGGTTGGGATTATGAAGAGTTGGATATTTCCGGAAATCGTATCCTGTTCTAAGAAGGCGAGCAGATTCCAGCAACGCGCCGGAGAAGGGAAGCCGTTGCCGCGAAATTGAATCAGTGCACTCTCTGGCGGTGAAGATGGAGGAGGTGGTGGTGGCGGTGGTGGTGGTGGCGGAGCAACTGTCTCCGCTGGCGAATAGCGCCAGAAGTCATCCCCAAGAACATTAAAGGCAGCATAGATTGAATAATCGTTATAGGCTAAGGCACTACCCGTTCTCACCACCTTCGGTGTCCGTTGCCGCAAAGACCAGGTATTTGCGGAAATGTCATAGGAGTAAAAATTCTGTGTATTATTGCCGGAGAAGGCATAAATCTTCTTATTGATAGGGTCATAGGTTAAGGATGCTCCAACACCGACCGCGGTTGGGACCGATGCCATATTCGTCCATTGATTTGTAGAAATCTGGTAGCGGTAGAAATCGCTGGTTTTATCGCCTCTTAGGGCATAAAGGAAGTCCCCTCCGTTCCAGCATAGACTCCCTCCATCATCAATCTTATCTGGTGTCTCGGAGAGAATCTCCCAAGTATTTGTTGGTATATGATAGCGATAGAATGATTTCTTCCTATTTCCCCTTAAGGCATATATGTAGTTATTCCCACCATAAGCCAATGCCCCACCATTGCCTATCTTATCCGGTGCCGGTCTTAGGGTGTCCCAGGTATTTGTTGAAATTCGGTAGCGATAGAAAGACCTCTTTGAACTGCCTCTCACCGCATAGAGGAAATCGTCATTAGCATAAGTTATTGAGCCTCCGTAGTTGAAATTTTGTGGAGTCGGTCTTCTATTCTTCCAGAGATTTTGGTCAATTAAATACTTGGCGAAGAAATACGACCTTCCGGTCACGCAGTATAATTCATTACTGCTCGCCGCGGTGAGACAGGCACCGATGCCTGTTCCGCCCCCATAGACCGGATATAAACTTACCCAGGTATCGGCAACAACCCGAAAGGTGAGAGTTGCTGTATCATTATTAGAAAACTCGTCATCCAAAAGATTAGAATAGGCGATAGCGGTATGGGTTCCATTCCAAGCGGAAAAAGGAGTAAATTCAAGAAGCGTATCATAATAAGGATATAATTTTAGCCATTTTGTATCGGTATAAGAGTTACCGATCTTAAATGTGACCGAAAGGCTCTCTTCCTCGCTTCCGAGATTCCAGACAAAGACCTTTGGCCTTATTATCTTACCCGGAGAGATTTTTGGGATTATACCTTGTAATCCCTTTGGCTCCCTAATTTCCGAGACGCCGACATCGCGCGCTCTTGTCGGCTTCGCCCAGATTCCAACATCATCAATACACCAGTATTTACCTTCCCGAACCCGACCAGAATAGCACCAAGCAATCCTCACATTCCTTTGGTTTGTCGCCCAGGGTAAGGATTTCCTTGTCGTTGTGCAATTTCCAATATAATGAGACCAAGTCCTTCCATCATCAGTAGAACCTAAGATTTGACCCCAGTTTGGGTTGAAGTTAGTCCAGACTGACTGTTGGAAGACAACCAGAAGAGCAACCAGCAAGATTTATCCTTGGACTGATTAAGGTATCCCAGGTTGTGCCTCTATCCTCATCCCACATCAGGCAGGCATAGGGGGTTGGATTAGATGTCCAGGGATATTCACCACCTAACCTCTCATGCCAGCAGCAGACCCACTGGTGCCGAACATCTGCCGACTGCTTAAAGGTGCTATCCCAACTGAAACGCTGTTTGAGGTCCATACAATCTTTAATTCTTGAGGGCATATGGGCTATATAACACCCATTAATTCTTTTCACCCAACCGGCCTTGG
>JBBIHO010000160.1:2229-4291 GCA_037446935.1 Caldifarciminota bacterium
CTATCGTTATACCCCCTTTTATCTCTGTCAGGCGGGTATACTCTTTTGCCATTTTTCAGCTCATATTCCCTTACACCGTAATGGTCAGCAAAGTATATTTTCCCCCCGCTTATACCAACGATGATAGCCACATGACGAAAGTCTTTCTTAAAGACAATATCGCCTATCTGCAAAGAGGGAGGGATATTTTTAAGTTCCGAAAGAGAATACCAGTTGACAGGTATCCCCCATTCACTCCTAAGAAAATCGCGTAGTCTCCCGCAAGAAGTAAAGTGGTTCTCATTATCTAGGTTCGCAACTCTTTCGGGGTCTGGTTTTATAGTGTGCTCCCAAAAGCAAGGTCTATTCAATATCTCTTCTATCACCCCACAAAATTTCAGTTCACCGCCTACGGTAGATTTACCCCCGGTTAAGGACCGGGAGACAAATTTACAGCAGTTTCCACCCCATTTCGCACCTATCGGTCTATCAAAATAATTCTTAAAACCGTCGTGTCCCTCTCTTCCCTTTTTCTGCCTCCAGTTTGCCCATCTTTGGGCATAAGCTGCGGCACCGCTTCTGTTATACTCCATTGAGAGGAGATAAGAGATAGTCAAAAGGAAAAGGATTAATACTTTCATCGCTACCTCCCGCGATATTTTATCACATATATATCATCAGAATACGGAGGTGGGCTCGTAGCAATTCCCACAACATACATATTCCCTCTATTATCAAAATTTATCATACTCCCTTCATAATCCCTATTCGGCTCAGCAACTCTTCTTATCCAAACCAGATTGCCTAATGAGTCATATTTTAACAGAATGGTGGTAAGCGGAAGTGTATCAGGAGAAGTAGAAGTTCTTATCACATAAACATTCCCCATCTCATCAGTTACCGCAGAACCTCCGGTATAATTCGTATCAGAAGCACCATATCTCCTAACCCAGAGTTCATTCCCCAAGGTGTCATACTTTATCACACAGATTGCCCAGTACCCTCCGAGTTCCTTATACATACTCCGACCGATGATATATATATTCCCCTGAGAGTAGTGTATACTGGGCGATTCTTCTCGCAGATTTTCCGGACCGTTATACTGCCTGCTCCATAATATATTCCCGAGCGAGTCAATCTTCATCGTGCAAAAATCGGTCCATCCTACTTCGTCCACAACCTCTCCTGTGAGATATATATTTCCGTTCTCATCAACAAAACTTGACCCTAAAATCTCAACCTTATCCCCGGTATCCTTATATATCCTCTCCCAAATGAGATTTCCGGCTGGCGAGATTCTCACAATTACCCAGTCATCGCCCCTTTCTGGATGCTCCGCAGTCATCCCTATATAGATATTTCCATTTTTGGTAATATGAAAGTCAAGACTCCAAATCTTTTCATACCCGGCTGGTATATATTCCCTCATCCAGACCATTCCACCGTTTCGGTTATACTTCAAGATACGAATCTTAGGAGAGTTTGGGGAGGTATAACAGGCTCCTGCAATATAGATATTTAGGTTCTCGTCAGTGTCGATATTATAGAGAACATCGGGCGAGTTTTCTAACCCATAAGTCCTTCTCCAGACCAGTTGACCAGCGGCATTATATTTGAGCAGAAGAAAGTCCTCCCTCTCATATCTGCCCAAAGGTATAGTGCTGCCGGCGATGTAAGTATTTCCGCTGTCATCCCGGGCAGTGGCATAAGGGATATTGTCAGAACTTTCTCCGGTATAACTTCTCACCCAGACTTGCCGCCCTAAGGAATCGATCTTTATTAGAAAGGTTGAGATAGTATTTTCGCTCTCACTACGTCCTGGCACATATACATTTCCGCTATCGTCACAGAAAATCCCAGTCGGTTCATCATCGGTTCCTCCTGGACCGCCGTAATAGAATACCCAGGCGATGTGAGGCTGGGCAAAGATAAGCCCAGATATAAAAAAGGCCGTTAATAGATACTTCATATCTCCTCCTTAAAGGCTTTAAGTTTCTTAAAGGAAGGCATAGCCTTAAACCCTTCCTTCTCACATAACTCTATCTCTCTAAATCTCATCTTAAAAGGTTCATCGCCATTTTTT
>JBBIHO010000161.1:0-4262 GCA_037446935.1 Caldifarciminota bacterium
ACCTCTTATTATACATAAACTTATTGGAATTTCCACACATTTCGGGACACCACCACCCTTTTTCGGACTCCCATATCCGCAAGATTGATTAAAAAATGATTAGACTAAAAACTTCTAAACCGATTAGACCTTTAATTTGACCAAAAAATTGGCGAAAAATAGGACCAAGAACACGGTAGAGGGGCACCCCCCAACTTTAAGGAAAAATCAAATAAATCCTGACAAATCAGGGGCTTAAAGGCAAAAACCTGGCTTTGGAAATTTATTTCGGGTATTTGAGAAGAGTAAAATGAAGATAGCGGTCGGAAAACCTTTTAGGAGATTTGCTTGTCTGGCGAAGGGAGGATATCCCGCAGGATTGCTTTAGCGGTAGGACCCGCTTGCACGCTCTATCCCTCTTATCGTCTTAAATGACCTCTTCACAAACCACGGGTAATCACCAAATGCTTTATACCATCGCTTTAACCACTCCTTTGTCTCCTCATCATTAAGATTACCACTCCCAACCGTTATTCCCTCAATTTGATATTTGGGATTCTTCTTTATTCCTTTAAGAACCCTTTCCCGGAATCTCTTAGATATGATAGCGGCCGCCTTCACCTCTAAATATCTCTCATCAACATCTTTCATTATATTAACCTCATTCCCCTGTCCTTTTAATGAGCCTAAGTATCCCTTAAACCTCTCTCCAACTCCGTAATCATCAATTGTGATACGGCAAGTGAGACCCCCTACCTTTTTCCGTAATATATTGAGAATCTTATGATAGCCCTTATCTAACAGGTGATTCAAATTATACTCATCAATCTGGAAGGGCGAGATATTATGATTGATATAAACCAAACCCTGTCGTTCGTATCTTTTTAACTCTTTGAAGATTCTATCCCAGTAGGTGAAGTTATGGACCTTCTTGGTATCGGCCGGTCCTAAGATTGCCTCAATCATCGGAAAGAGTTCTTTTGGGAAGGCGACACCGGTCAGAATCATTGGCCCAATAATCTCACCCTTTCCCGTTTCATCCATACCAATCAGGATGTCCTTCGTCGCCGGGATATATTGGGGACCTAAGATAGAATCTATCTTCTGCCAGGCAAAGAGGACCTTCTGGTCATTCGCATCCGGCGGTGTGGAATAGAGTGTCCCCTTCTTATAACAAGTAAAGGTAGCAGAGTTCAATTTAATCCGCCATAATTCATAAGGTGGGTTGGCAGTCTTTTCCTCTCCTCCTTCGCGGATGAGATATTCTTTAATCTTTGCCATCTCCTTCTCTTTAACCTCTCTCCATGTTCTACCTTTTGCCATTCACCATTATAAAGAAATGGTGAAATTCGTCAATCCATCCTTGACAATTATGAAATGATTAATTATAATAACCGCTTGATAAAAAAATGGGAAAAGAATCAACGAAGTCCCAAAGACAATATCTTATTAAGTATTACGATCGCGTTTCGCTCCCGCACGATGTGATAGGATATGGTTAGAGCCCTCATTCTTTTTACTGCTGGCACCAATTGTGATGAAGAGACGGTCTTTGCCTTAAACCGGGCGAATGCCCGAGCTGATAAGATTCATATCAATTATCTGAAGGATAATAAGAACCTTTTGGACAATTATTCACTCCTTGTCCTCCCCGGCGGTTTCACCTATGGCGATTATATTGGGGCGGGAAAGATTTTCGCCAATGAATTAATCACTCGTCTGAAAGAAGGAATCCTTTCTTTTATTGAAAAGGAAAGACCCATTTTAGGCATCTGTAATGGTTTCCAGATCTTAGTGAAAGCCGGTCTCCTTCCCGCATTCTCCTCCTACTTTGAAAAACCGAGCGTTACCCTTGATTATAATGACTCCCTGCGATTTGAATGCCGCTGGGTATATCTGAAAACGAATCCCAAAAGTCCTTGCATCTTCACCAAAGGAATTCCTCCCCTCATTACTCTGCCGATTGCCCATGCGGAAGGTAAATTCGTCCCCCGGTCAAAGGAGACCCTCAGAAGATTAAAGGTGAGCAATCAAATTGTCTTCACCTATGTCAATGAAAAAGGAGAAGAGGCTTATTATCCTTATAACCCAAATGGTTCAGTGGGAAATATCGCCGGCATCTGTGACCCTAAGGGTCTTATCTTTGGTCTTATGCCCCATCCCGAAAGATTTGTGATACCCGAACAAAGACCTTCCTCGCTTCCCCATTCTTTCCCTTACGGATTCCTAATCTTCAAAAATGCGGTAGAATATGCGAAAAGCTAATCACATCGCGCGGAAGCACCTCCGCAGGACTTGCGAAGCAAGAAGAGCGACCGTATTTCAACCCCGAATAGCCGCTTTCGGAGAACGGCGAATAGCCGAACACCCAATCTTAAAATTTAAGAGGGGGAGAAAGGTTAAGTTCTACTTTGAAGGCAAGGAGATGATAGGTTATGAAGGGGAACCGATTGCCTGCGCCCTCATCGCCAACGGGATTAAGGCATTCCGCATAACGAGGCAATTAAAGCGCCCACGTGGGTTCTTTTGTGCAGTTGGGAAATGTTCCTCCTGTCTGATGAAGGTTTCGGGTAAGGCGAATGTGATGGTCTGCGTTGAACGATTAAAGGAGGGAATAAGGGTGGAGCGGATGACTTGAAATGGTAAAGGAATATGAGTTAGTGATTGTTGGTGCGGGACCAGCCGGATTATCCGCTGCCTTAACTGCGGGCAACTTAGGACTTCCCTCACTTTTAATTGATGAGAACCCCCAGCCCGGTGGACAACTTCGGAAGCAGACCCATAAATTCTTTGGTTCCAAAGACCTCTTCTGCGGTATCCGGGGTTTTGAGATTGCCCGAATCTTAACCGATGCGGTTAAGAAGACCGGTCGCGTTCAATTCTTACTTCCCGCGGACGCCATTGGACTTTATGCCAACAATACGAAAGATTGCCCTTATACCCTGGCGGTCGTTTATGAAGAAAAACTCATAAAAGTGAAAGCAAAGGCTATTATCTGTGCCCTCGGGGCACAGGAAAACTTCCTTCTCTTTGAAAATAATGACCTCCCTGGAATCTACGGTGCGGGTGCGGTTCAGACGCTTATGAACCTCTACGGAATTCGCCCGGGTAGGCGGGCATTAATGGTCGGTTCCGGTAATATCGGATTGATTGTCTCCTATCAGATGTTACAGGCAGGAATGGAGGTTGCGGCAATAATTGAGATTATGCCGGAGATTGGTGGTTATCACTGCCATGCAGCAAAAATCCGGCGCCTCGGAATCCCAATCCTCTGCTCCCACACCATAAAAAGAGCCGAAGGGAGAGGTTGTGTGGAAGAGGCGATAATTGTGAAGGTAGATAAAAGACTTAAGCCAATAAAAGGAACCGAGAGGAAATTGTCGGTTGACACCATCTGTCTGGCTGTCGGGCTTACTCCCCTCACTGACCTTCTCGCCACTGCTGGTTGCCAGATTCTCTATATCCCGGAATTGGGCGGTTTTGTTCCCTATCACGACGAAGATATGGCAACATCACTTCCCGGACTATTCATCTGCGGGGATGGCGCCGGCATTGAGGAGGCATCAACCGCTATCTTAGAGGGGAGGATTGCTGCTGGTTCCGCTTATGAGTACATAATGGGCAGTAGCAAAGAAGCGGAAGGGATTAAAGAAGAGGCAAAAGAACGCCTCGCCGAAATCCGTGAATCCCCCTTTCTCCAAAAGATAAAAGAAGGGCTCGGTAAAATGTCTGCGCTAAGCAAATAGGAACGGAAAGACTGCGAGGCATAAAAAGAATCTCTATCGGATGTGATTGGCTTCATGTAATGTTTACAGACCTCGGTGCCACCTAATCCGCCTTGGCGGAAAGAAGTAGAAATTCTCTCTAAAATCACTGGCGGGAAAAGAGAAATATCCGAAGATAACCCAGGCATAATCTGCTTTAAATACTCACCAGGAGTTAAACCATTTAATTCTTTCCCATAATGTCCCCTTCAACTATAAGCAATCTTAAAAAAACTCTCTGTATCTCTTATATACCCTCCAAAGGGGATATAAAACTCTTCGCCCCAATCCGACTGTAAAATTATCTTTCCTTTTATCCCAAAGGACCGCAACCAGAGAATCACCAGTAAGATAAAAGTCCACCCATTGGCAAAACTATTCTCCTCGCCATAAGCTAAAAACTTTACCCGGGTACTGATATCTATCGCCGAAAAAAGTCTAATGGATTGAAATGCCTTCGGCCAGTATGTCGGATGGTCTTCTTCTCTTTCGGCTGCAACTTGCCGTTCCTTTTTAGTA
>JBBIHO010000162.1:0-4204 GCA_037446935.1 Caldifarciminota bacterium
TATTGTTGGCTACGGCGCAAATCCCAATGAATGCTTAGAGGCATTGCGCAAGATTCGCAACCTGAGAGCGGTTTTAGGTAATCATGATGCCGGGGTCTTAGATAAGACTCCCCTCCGTTTCTTCAACGAAGATGCCAAGAAGGCAATCCTCTGGACAAAAAAAGAACTGACAAAGGAGTCGCGAGAATACCTTGAGATTCTACCTCTCGTTAGTAATTCCTTTCCTTTTCATATCGTCCACGCCTCCCCTTTCTCTCCCGGCTCTTGGCATTACATATCTTCCTTAACCGAGGCGCGTTATCAATTTCGCTTCTTTGAAGAACCAATCTGTGTCATTGGACATACCCATATTCCATTTGCCGTTGAGAAAACGGACAAGGATTATCGCCCGATAGAGAGACAAGAATTTCCGATTGAGAAGGGGAAGCGGTATTTAATAAATCTCGGAAGTGTCGGACAGCCCCGGGATGGTGACCCGCGGGCAAGTTTTGGCATTTACGATACGAAGAAGAATATCTTTCAGTTGATAAGATTAGAATATAATATTCTCCCCGCGGCGCAGAAGATATTAAAGGCCGGTCTTCCTAATTTCTTAGCCGAGAGGCTCTTTCTCGGCCGATAGTTTCATTCTTCCCTGTGTCCTGAATTAACTGTAGCCCAGAAGGGCTTTCCCACAATTCCTTCCGTTGGTCTGACCAAGAGACCAAATGACTATTTGACTAAACCCTATGTTCACCTGTGATTTCTTTTTATGCTTCTTGCTTCAGGCGTCCGGACTTACTTCACAACGATTGCCTTTATTACCTCTCTGCCAAAAGGTGTTGAGAGTTCTAAGAAATATAACCCATCTGGCAAATCATTAAAGAGGAGAAGTTTCCCTTCCTGACCAAAACCGGAATAAACCTGCCGGCGGTGTCTACCATCTGCTCCGTAAAGTTCTATTGAGAAATCTGTTGGGAGGGGAAGGGTGAAAGAGAGGACACCCCTTTGATGAAAGGGATTCGGTTGCAATAGAAAAGTGGGTTTGCGAGCGGGTCTCGTGAAAATCGCTTCCTCAATATAATAAGGCATCTGTTCACCAAAGTAAGTAAGAATCCGGCGCAGAAGTTCTGGCTTCTGAACATAACGGGTAGTGTGATTTACCGCTTCAAAGGGAAAACCAAAATAGACCAATTTATAGCTCCCTTCATAGCGAATTCCGGCATAAGAGGTTGGACTTCCCCGATAGAAATGGGTAGGTGTTGCTCCGCTGGTTGGGGAAATCACATCACATGACCTGCCATTATTTGCCCCACCTGAACCACCGAGGCAGAGGGAATCACCAACTCCGATTGGGTCACCGGATATGCCATAGACATAAATCACACCGGAAGAATTTGCAACATACTGGGCGCGGAGATAATTGGCATAGAACGGCTCACCTCCGATATTCTGTCCGATATTTGCCCCTGAAATGAAGAGATTCCCGCCGTTATCTAAATAAGTTGCCAAAACCGTCCTCTCCTCAGATGTGAGGCTCGTGAGGCTATCTAAACCGGTCCACCAACAAACGACCGGATAACGACGCAAGGTATCAGAATGGGGAACACCTTGGCTTTGCGTCTCGTGTAATTTATATAGAACCCCTAAGGAATCACAAGCTGCCTTATACCACCGCTCATAATTCTGCCCAGCATCGTCATCTACAAGAATGATTCTTGGGAAACCACAGGTTACGATTATGGTATCGGTAAGGTAGAGGGAGCGCGGGGTAGAGGTTTTAGTCATTAAAAACTTAACCCTTTGCGGTGGCGAATTGGTTTGGAGGCGGATGACAAAAGAGTCCTGCGAACAGGACCCCCTGCCACCGGCTGGGATATTTGGGAAAGAGGCGGAAGGCTTTAAGATTTCCATAAACGGATTAGTCGTTAGGATTGTGGCGGTGACATTCTCTGCGTTCTGCCATCCGATTCCATTTTTGAGGGTTACGATAAGACCGCAAATCTCCCCTGGCTCCGGCACACCGTTATTATTCCCTGCACGGTCATTTATCCGGAAGTCTTCAACTGTCAAATTGCACCAGACAGAAGAGAGGATTGCCTTTCCCACATTTATCCGACCATGTCCCAAGAGACCCTGGGCATAAAGGGAATCGGGCATTGAATCACAGGTTAAAAATATCTTAGTTGTGCACTCATCATTCGTCATTGAAGGGAATGCCGCCTTCATGAGAGCCGCCTGCCCGGCAACGCAAGGTGAGGACATTGATGTTCCACTATAAGCCCCATAACGATTACCATTATCGGTCGTTAAAACATCGGTTCCCGGGGCACAGACATCCACCCACTCCGCATAATTTGACTGCTGCCCGCCACCCCAAACCGAATGCCAGTCATTCCGGTCACTTGCCGCGGTTGCAATGACATTCTCATAACAGGCAGGATAACGAGGCGCGCCACCCGAATATTCATTACCAGCAGAAGCTGAGATTACACAGCCCTGTTCCCATGCGTAATTTATTGCTGTTCTAAGTGGTGGATAAATACCTGACCCACCGTAACTATTGGAAATCGCAAAGACACCCATCTGAACCGCATAGTTTATTCCCTCAGTTGCTTGCGCTAAATATATATAACCACCAGCACCGCATCTTAAATTCATTCCCCGGACACTCCAGCCAACAGATGCGACACCAACTCCATTATCGGTTCGGGCAGTAGCAATCCCATGACATATTGTTCCGTGATTATCAGCACCTTCGGGCATTGGGTTGGGGTCTTGCGAGACAAAGTCATAACCAATCACATCATCGTAATAGCCATTATTATCCTGGTCAATATCGTCTAAGTCACCCTCTGGTGCCGGTAGGCTATCAAACCGACCATTGCCATTTATATCCTCCGCCCGATTTACCCAGAAACTACCGATTAGATCACTATGCCCATAATCAACCCCTTGGTCAATAACCACAACCGTTACCTGGGTGTCCCCGGTTGTATAATCCCAGGCTTCTGGACACATCATCTTTGTGAGATGCCACTGATTGCCAAATAGCGGGTCATTGGGAATTCTATCCACCGGAAGAAGGTAATTGGGCAAGGCATATTCTATCTCGGGAAGTTTCTTATACTCCTCAATCACCTTCTCTAAGTTGATTCTCTTGTCGGCAAAGGAGAAGAGATATAAAAGGTCAAGGTTATGCCTCTTTATACTTTCGTCAGGTTTACCGCTGAGCCTTCGCGCAGAGATTACTCTATGGGTTCGGTTTAAGCGGTCAACCGAGGCTAAACCGGTTAAGATAATTTCATTCTGCCCAGAGACTTCTTTCTGGATGTTTAACCTTTCTCGGTAGTTCGGTTTAAACTGGATAATCATCTCACCAGGAAGAAATTGCTCCTTGGCGAGCCCAAGGAGACAAAAGGCTAATAAAAGAAAGAAGAACCTCTTCATATTTCCTCCCATTTTATTTAATCTTACAACCTCTATTATATCACTGATTAACCAATTGTCAATAGGCGAAGAAGGATGATTACCTAAATAAAAGGGCAACCAGCGTAATAAGTGCCAGGATAATAGAATACAGGGCAAAGGAGATCAAATGCTCGGTCTTTTTGCATCTCCTCCTTCCCTTTTAATCATAATTCGTGCCGTTCACATCGTGCAAAAGTGAAAGAAAATCAATAACTTACAAAAAGAGAGGTGAATTATGCCTAAAAGGAGTATTGGAAAGGATAAAGAAGGAGATATATAATTCCCTTCTGTTTGGATAATTCTTCCATCTTAAACAGGAGGCGATTTTTTCTTCAAAACGCCGTGGTGGGGTATCTCCTCACCTAAGAAAAGAAAAAACTTTACAGAAGAAAAGAAATCAGACAGCAAACTGAGTAAAAAATCAAACTTTATATCCCATCACTTAATCTCTCTTTAAGGAAATCTTTTGAGGCAACGCTAAATCCAAAAAACCATCTCTCTTTTAAGCCATTTTTTGCTTACAACGAACAGCGTTCACTGAACTCTCTTTTTCACCGGTTTCCGCCTGAATCAATGCCGGGAATTTGGCGGAGAATTTACACAAGATACTTGACACGACAAAATAGACCAAAAATTACCCCACCAATTAACCAAAAAATTAGACGAAAAATTACCCCTTCAATTACCCCTTTTTGGGCTCCCATAACGCCAAGATTGACTATAAAAGTGATTAGACCAAAAACTTCTAAACAGA
>JBBIHO010000163.1:0-3855 GCA_037446935.1 Caldifarciminota bacterium
CTTCGGAAATTACCGGTGTTCTCTTTGGGGAATGGGCGGTGCTAAATCATCATAAACGGGCGAAGGCCGAATCCCTTATCGCTCATTATTTTCCGCAGATTAGAGATAGCATCAAAGATTTATTTCATAAGAGAGAGATTTTGCGAGGGATAAAATATGAAGAAGGGAAGGATTTTATCCGCGTCTTAAGAAAAGAGACCCTATCGTTTGCCATTGGAATAAGAGAAGATTACCAGCGCCACTATTCATTCTCTTATTTCAATAATATCTTAGGGAGGATTCAAGAAGGGGAGAAAAAGGGATTATGGGGATTGGAGGCGATATTTGATGAATATCTTGCGGGAAAGGATGGGTTTATCGTTTATCAAAAGGATGCCAGGGGCAATCTCTTTCCCTATCCTTCTTATCCCCGAATGGAACCGGAAAAGGGATGCGATCTCTATCTGACACTGGATAAGGATATAATGGAGATAAGTTTTGAGGAATTACAAAGAGGAGTGGCGGAATTTCGGGCGAAAAAGGGAGCGGTTTTAGTTTTGGATTGCAAGACCGGTGAAGTCTTGGCAATTGCTGATTATCCGTTATGGGAGAAGGAGGCAGGGGCGCTCCGACCTTATGCGCTCCTATGGGAATTTGAACCAGGTTCCGTCTTTAAGTTTTTGATTGCCAGTGCTTGTCTGGAATCAAAAAATGGCGATGATTTACTAATGCAGAAATATGATGTATCTTCGGGTGAAATGAAGATTGGGAAGTGGCGAATAAGGGAATATGGAAATAAAAGATTGGGGATTTTGAGTTTTTCCGACATACTTGCCTACTCTTCTAATTGCGGAGTGACTCTCCTTTCCTTTTTGGTCCCGGAAAAGGATTATTATTTAATGATGCGGGATTTTGGAATTGGTGCTTTGACCGGAATTGAGTTGGAAGAAAGGAGAGGTTTCATTCCAGCGTTTCGTTACATAAGGGAGGGGGGAGATATACCGCAAATTCTTTATGTGAACAATTGCTTTGGACAGGGTCTTCGGGTAACACTCCTCCAATTGGCTTGTGCCTATCTAGCAATTGCGAATGATGGTCTTTTATTGCGGCCTTATCTGGTAAAAGAGATTAGAAAAGGGAGAGATGTGATTTACCGCAATGAGAAAATGGTTGTCCGGCGGGTAATTTCGGAAAAGACCGCAAAGAGATTAAAGGAGATTTTCAATTTAGTATGTGAGAAGGGAACTGGGAAAAATGCAAGGATTGAGGGGGTCCCGACTTGTGGCAAGACCGGCACAGCACAGAAGCCAATTATGGGTATTTATTCCGATAAGACAGTGAATACCTTCATCGGTTGGTTTCCATATACAGTGCCAAAATATCTGATAGCGGTAATGCTTGATGAACCTTTTGGTCCAGCAGCGGAAAATGCGGCGATTGTTTTTAAGCGAATTGGCGAGCGAATATTTTGGCTATCATCTAACGGGCCAATGGGTGAGTGATGCGACTGGCTGAATTGATTGGTGAGGAGAATTTAAGGGTGTACGGTCTGACGGATATTATTGTTAAAGGTATTACGGCGGATTCAAGAGAAGTGAAAGATTCTTATATCTTCTTTGCTTACAAGGGTTCAAAACTGGACGGGAGGGATTTTATTCCTGAGGCAATTAAAAAAGGGGCGAAGGTAATCGTTACCGATTCCCTTTTGCAGATACCATATGTCACTTGTATCGTTAGCCCTGAGCCGAAAAAGGTTCTTTCCTTTTTTACAAAAAGGTTTTATAATAATATTGATGAGAAGATGAATCTCGTAGGTATCACTGGCACACAGGGTAAGACAACTGTCGCCTATCTGACACGGCATATTTTATTAACCGCAGGCTTTGACTCCGGACTTATTTCAACGATTAAATACTACAACGGATACGATTGGGAAATTGCCAAAAATACTACCCCGGAGATTTATAAAATCTTCTCTCTCTTAAGCCGTCTCTACGAAAGGGGAATAAAGTATTGTGTGATGGAAGTCTCTTCCCATGCCCTTGCGCAAGAAAGGGTCTCGGGTCTCGCTTTTAAGGTCGCGGGTTTTACCAACTTATCAGCAGAGCATCTCGATTTCCACAAGACAATTTTGGATTATAAGGAAGCAAAGATGAAACTTTTTCGGGGTCTCGGTAAAGATAGTTTTGCAGTCTATAATGCTGATGACCCAGTTGGGAGGGAGATTCCGACCATATGTGGAGCAAAGAAGATTTCTTACGGGATAAAGGGGGTCGCCGATATTTCTGGTTCAATAAAAGAGATGAGTTTTGCCGGAATGAGGTTTACGATTAAAACGGAAGGGCGGGAGAGAGTGGGCAGGAGTTTCTTATTTGGTGAGTTCGCTCTCTACAACATCCTTTGTGCTTATGGCATCGCTCTTGCCTTAGGAATAAAAGAGGATAGTATTATGCGCGGTATTGAGACATTTCGCGGGGTGAAAGGACGCATGGAAAGGGTAGAGAATGATCGAGGGATTGAGATTTTCATTGATTATGCCCACACACCAAAGGCTTTGGAGAGTGTGCTTGCGACCTTGAAGCCATTATCAAAAAGGATAATATTAGTTTGTGGTGCCGGAGGCGACCGTGATAAGGAGAAGCGGCCATTGATTGGGAAGATTGCGACGGAAAAGGCCAGTTATGTTATTATAACATCGGATAATCCTCGTTCTGAGGACCCGGAGGAGATAATTAGCGAGATAATTAAAGGAGTAAAAAGGGATAATTATGAGAAGATTACGGATAGAAGAAAGGCAATAAAGAGAGCACTTCTCTTAGCCCGAAGAGGGGATACGGTACTAATTACGGGAAAAGGGCATGAAGAATACCAGATAGTTGGCGATCGCGAGATTAAGTTTTCGGATCGGGAAGAAGTAGAGTTGAGTTTGAAGAGGCGGTAGGGATGCTCTATTTGTTGCTGGCGCCTTTGAAGGAGAGTTGGATTGGGTTCAATCTCTTTCGTTATATAACCTTTCGTGCTTTCCTAAGCGGTGCCTTTGCTTTAATATTTGTGCTCGCCCTCTATCCACTGCTCATTTCAATTATCCGGCGATACGGAATTGGGCAACGAGTAAGGCTAAGTGTGTTAGCGCATCATAAAGATAAAGAAGGAATTCCGACAATGGGAGGGATTTTAATAATCTTTTCTATTTTAACTGCGCTTTTGCTCTTTGCCGATTTGACAAACCGTTATATCCAAATCTCAATTCTTATCCTTATCTGGTTGGGGCTTTTAGGTTTTGTTGACGATTATATAAAGGTGCGGAAGAATCGACCGCGTGGGCTGAGTATCCGGACAAAGTTTTTTTTCCAGGTCGTTTTAGGACTCCTGGTTGTTTTAATTCTTTATCTTTTCCCCACGGCGCCAGAATTAAAGACCAAGACCAATTTTCTTCTCTTAAAGAATGTAGTGATTAATTTTGGAATTTGTTATATTCCTTTTGTCACTTTCTTCATCGTTGCCATCGCCAATGCCGTAAATTTTGCCGATGGCTTAGACGGGTTATGTATCGGACTCTGTGGGATCACCGCCGGGATATACGCGGTTCTCTCTTATATCACCGGTCATGTGAAGATTGCCAATTATCTTTCAGTGCTTTATGTTTGGGATGCTTCAGAGGTTTCGGTATTAGGATTGAGTATTGTGGGTGCCGCCCTGGGTTTTCTCTGGTTCAATGGTTTTCCCGCAGAAATCTTTATGGGTGATACGGGAAGTCTACCGTTAGGAGGTCTTTTGGCCTTTCTGGCGGTTGCAGCCAAACAGGAAATTCTATTTTTCTTAGCCGGCGGGGTATTCTTAATGGAGGTAGGAAGTGTCGCAGTGCAGACTATCT
Organism: Caldifarciminota bacterium; assembly: GCA_037446935.1. Taxonomy (GTDB): domain Bacteria; phylum Hydrothermota; class Tepidihabitantia; order Tepidihabitantales; family JBDRVQ01; genus JBBIHO01. The sequence continues at coordinate 3,854 of JBBIHO010000163.1, forward strand.
AC
>JBBIHO010000163.1:3880-4204 GCA_037446935.1 Caldifarciminota bacterium
TTTGATGACACCACTGCACCACCATTTTGAACTTAAAGGCTTGCCGGAACCGAAGATTACCCAGCGCTTTTTTATAATTGCCTTGCTTTTGGGATTTTTGGCATTAGCGACACTTAAGATAAGATGAGTGCCTTCATTGTCGGATTGGGAAAGGCAACAATGCCGATTGCTAAGTTTTTAATAAAGAAGGGAGAGGTTGTGTTTGGCTATGACATAGAGATCGAGAAAGGGAGAATCTTCTCGGACACAACTAATTTTCGGTTTGTTTCCGAAAAGGAGATAGAGAGTCTACCCCTCGGTCTACTGGTAATCAAAAGTCCGGGT
>JBBIHO010000164.1:0-3918 GCA_037446935.1 Caldifarciminota bacterium
GGTGTAGCCATCACCGATGTCAAACTTCACATCAAAGGAGACCGTGGTATTGCCATTGTTGCGCACGGTTGCCTGCACCGGATAGGTTCCGCCCTGATTCACCGTGCCAGTCGGTGAATTGATGGAAACCGTCAGGGCATCAAGGAACCGAACGAGAACCGAGCCGGTTGCCTTGTCATTTGCAGTATTCATATCACCACTAAGTTCGGTTGAACACTGGGGTATCCAGGAGCCAGGGAAATTAGCGGTCCAGGGGGCAAAACTATAAGTTGCTTGTGCTCCTGGGGCAAGGGTAGCACTCGCAGTAGAATTATAACCGGAGCCATCATTGATTTTAAAGCGGGCAAGGATTGTTTGGGTTGTGTTGCCATTATTTCTGATTATTGCCTGTGGGGTGATAACCGTCCCCTGATTGACTGTTCCAATTGGGGCAACGATTGAAACAGACTGGGCATCAAGAGTCCGGACAAAGACCGAGCTAGTTGCCTTATCATTTGCGGTATTCATATCACCGCTAAGTTCGGTAGAGCAGGTTACAGGATGAATTCCTCTTGGCCAGTTAGCGGTTGTTGTTGGAAATGTGACATAAAGTCTTGTCCCCGGGCTATGATTAGAAACCGATGCGGTCGTTGTGAAGAATGTCCCAACCTTTAACCGAACCGTATAACTGGCAGTTGTCGTTCCATAATTATAGACCGAGCAGGCAGGGGTTAACGATTGTGTAGAATCAATTGTGCCGGTCGGCACCATAATCCTTGTGCACCCGACATCAGGATTCCCACTACCGGGTAGTAATGCTCGGAAGACATCTCCATTTGGTCCGGTTGCAGCATAGAGATAGATAGCGTCCCCGGTATTCACTTCCAGGAGTTTATAAACGGTAGTTGCTCCGGGCAAACTCCCGGTGCTTGACCAGGTATTACCGCCATCTGTGGAGACGAAGACCTCCGCATCCGGAGTTGCCCGATAACTCCCGGCATAAAGATTGCCATCCGATGTCCGACATAAAGACCGGATACCATTGGTATTATTAAAATAGCCATAGCCGATTTCTGTCCAACTTGCTCCGTCGTCCGTAGATTTGAAGACCCGCCCAATATTCTCAACCGGATTAGTCTTGGGATATGTCCCAGCATAAAGGATATTTCCCGGTGCCTCAATGATTGTTGTGCTATTTCCAGCATCATACATCGTCCCTCCGGCGCCGGTCCAGGTTGTGCCATTATTCGTTGATTTGAGTGGCTGGGCACCAGTTGCCCAGGTTCCACAATAAATATTCCCATTGGATGCTTGCAAAAGGGAATACCAAGGAAAACCGTATATCCCTGGATTTGCTGGTTGTGTCCAGGTCAAACCATGGTCTGTTGAATAGCAAGGTGAGCGACCAGTCATACCGCTATAATCATGGCCAGCATGAATTCTTCCAATATTATCTTCCAAAAGGGAGGTTAGCGTTTGACCAACATATGACCCGGGTAATTGGGAACGAAAGACCCAGTTTGAACCACCATCGGATGAGATATAGAGACATCCCCTTGGGTAGCCCGCTACCCGGGTTCCGGCAAATAATGTCTCACCTTGTGTCTGAATTAGACAACTTATTCGTCTCACATCTCCCGGCAAATCATTTGTCCTTTCCCAGTTATAGAAATCGGTTGAACGAAAGACCCATCCTGAATCAGCCGAAGTAGTAGCAATATTTGCCGCCGCATAGAGAACATTCTGTCTTATCACTAAATCAGTAACCGTTAAGGCGTCTGTCAACTCCCCGGTATTTTGCCAATCTAATGCTAAAAGATTAAAGAAGATAAATAAAAGAAAGAAGACGACTCTCATAAATCCTCTTCTCCTTCTATCTCAAAAACTCTCTGCCCGCTGCAGAATAGGTAAACTTCTCTCCCAAGAAAGAGAAAGGGTATTTTCACTCTTTATTATTCTAACCGATTATTCTAAAAAATCAAGGGTTCGTCTTTTTCTGAAATCCTCTCTCTTCAATAATAGATTATCTCAAAGGTTGTGAACTCGTCGGTCGGCTCTTCATAATTTATTTCAATCTCATTAACCAAAGCCCCCGGTGGACCCTTATGTAATCTTTTAAGCCACTCCTTTAAGCTCTCCTCATCTCCTTCGCCGACCGCTTCCACCCTGCCATCCGGGAGATTTTTCACCCAGCCCTTTATATTTAGTGAATTTGCCTGGCGCCGGGTGAAGTCACGGAAGAAGACCCCCTGCACAATGCCTGAGATATAAAGATGGACTCTCTTTCCCTTCTTCTCTCTTGGACTACTACAATGCACCGCTACTTTTTAATACCCTCACATCGCCTTGTCTTTTAGTTACCCCCTGGGAATCAAAGTAGTTTAAGAGGGGTATTATGAACTTACGGGTTGTGCCGAGTTTTAATCGGTATTCGGAGACGGTAACCTCTCCCTTCTCCTTCAAAAGGCGCACCAATATCTCCCTTGCCTTTTCTACATTCTCCTTATGGAAGAGATAACCTTCAATCTCTATCAAGTCCCCTTTTTCCTTCAAAACCCCTACCATCCTAACAAGTGCCTTCTCTTTTGAAAAGAGAGAACGCAACTCGGCAAGGTCAGGAGGAGTAAAGGCACGCTCCTTTACTACCAAAAGAATCTTCTCAATCAAATTCATCTCTTCTCCGGTGAGAGGAATCTTAAATTCCGGTCTCCTAAATACCTCCTTCTCAAAAATAATCCTCTTCTCGGCAACCAATTCCCCAATCACCCTTTCCAGCAAACCCTGTGCCATCTCCTTTTCTGCCCTACTCTTCAATTCCGGCAAACGAATCCCTCTCTTATACGGGTTTTCTGAATGAAACCGCGCAACCAGGTCTTGCACCCTTTCTTTTGCCTTTTCGTAATTCTCAAAAGAGATATATTTGCCCTCTAACAATTCTATGATACGATTCACTTCCTTCAGGCTGATTAGTATCTCTCTGAGATCCTTTTCTCCGACTCTCTTCATAATTTCCGGGAATGAAATGGGATAAAACCCATTCTTCTGAATAATCTCCAGGACGACCCTCTCTTTATCATCGGAATTTAAGTTTGTGAGATGTTGGAGAAAGGGCACGCTAACCTTTTCCCTTTTATTATCCACTTCCAAGACCTTCCCGCCACCGAGGGTGAGGGGAGGGCTGAAACTCCTCACCACAAATCTATCCCCCATTTCCGCAACCACCGGCTCCTCACTAAATATCTGGACATAAGAACCTTCATTAGGTAGGAGTTCATTATTATCAAGAAGGAAAATCCTGGCTAATGTCTCCTTTGTCCCAATGTGCAGTTTGACCGGCATCCGATTTTTTACTGGAATCGTCTTTGGTAAGAGACTCAAATAGCAATTGAGGAAGTGAGTTGCCTGATAGGCACCTGGCTCAATTAAGACATCTCCCCTTAAAATCTCCCCTTTTTCACTCCATAGGAGATTAATCGCCGCCCTTTCTCCGATGGCTGCCGAATCAACTACCTTCTTATGCCGCTCAATCCCCCTTATTCTCACCTTCAAACCCTTGGGTGCGATTTCCAATGTATCACCGACCTTGCAAGTTCCCGAGAGGATTGTTCCCGCGACAACGGTTCCGAATCCCTTAATCTTAAAACTCCGGTCAATCGGCATCCGAAATGCCCCTCTATCCTCCTTTTGGGGTCTCTCGCTAATTAAAGAATCAATAATCCTCTTTAGGTCGCAAATCCCCTCACCGGTGACGGTGGATGTGGCAACAATCTCTGCGGAATCTAAATAACTACCTCTCACTAAATTCTGGACATCTTTTTTCACCGCCTCTAAGACCTCAGGCTCTACCGTATCCTTTTTGGTGATGACAATAATCCCTCTCTTAATACCTAAGAGGCGAGTTATTTCAAAGTGCTCTCTTGTCTGTGGTCTAACCCCTTC
>JBBIHO010000164.1:3934-4199 GCA_037446935.1 Caldifarciminota bacterium
CGACGACGAATAAGACCAAATCAATCGTCGTTGCCCCGGCAATCATATGCCGAACAAATTTTTCATGCCCAGGAACATCAATAATCGTTGCGTCATCGCCGTAGAAGGCGAATCCCAAATCGGTTGTCATTCCCCGCTCCTTCTCTTCCTTCAAGCGGTCGGGGTCATAACCGGTCAGTGCCTTTATCAAGGCAGTCTTGCCGTGGTCAATATGCCCTGCGGTTCCGATTACACAGTGCGCCATAAAAATATTTTTTTGCCGCAG
>JBBIHO010000165.1:0-3398 GCA_037446935.1 Caldifarciminota bacterium
GGATACGGTTCTTGTGGAACTCCATTTTATTGGTCCTTCAATTATAAATGTAACATCAAAGGTCTCATTTATATTGCCAAAGTTTGCGACCTTTGCTTGCGGGGTTATCACTTCGCCAGAATCAATAGAGGCCGGTGGTGAGAGGATTTCAATTGCCCCGACATCCCTTACCCGAACGGTTATTGAGCCGGTTTGTTTATTATTTGCCGGAACCATATCCGCAAGTTCGGTTGAGCAGGAGACGGTATGGGTTCCCCTTCGCCAGTCTGCATAAGCCGGGAATGTGATATGTGACTTTGTCCCCGGGCTATGACTGGAAACGGTTGCGGTGTTATTATAGAAATTACCAATCTTCATCCGGACCGTATAAGGACCTTCAGTTGTTGTGCCGAAGTTATAGACGGTGCAGGCAGGGGTGACCGATTGTGTAGAATCAATCGTTCCGATTGGGGCGGTGATAGCAATCGTTCCGACATCCCTTACCCGAACCGTAGCCGAGTCGGTTCTTCTATCGTTAGATGTATTCATATCCCCAGAAAGTTCCGTAGTGCAGGTAACAGTATGGTTTCCTCTTTGAATTGCGGTCCAGGTCGGGAATGTAATATAACGATAAGTTTCCGGGATATGATTATTAACCGTGGTGGTATTTTCATAGAAGGTTCCGATTCTCATTCTTACCGCATAGGTTGCAGTCCGATTTCCATAATTATAGACCGAGCAGGCAGGGGTGACAACAGTTCCGGAATCAATGGTTCCGGTTGGGGCTAAAAGGATACTTGTCCCAACATCTAAGAAAGGCGGTCCTTGGACAGTTACAGAACCGCCACGGAGGTCATTTCCGGAAAGGGGATCATTGAAACAGGCAGTGGAGCATTTTATGGGATAGGTTCCGGGTGAAACATTAGCGGTCCAGTCCGGAAAGGTGACCGGAACCGTGGTTGAGGGGTTTATCGGGTCAACTACTGTCATTGCGTTATAGAAGGCACCGCTCGCACCGGGTGCCGGTCCAATACGGAAGTAGACAGGGGTTCCGGCAATCATAGGACTTGAGTTACCAATCACAGCGGAGACCGGAACGGTTGAACCGAAATCAACACTGCTCGGGGGATTGGTAATATCAACCGTCCACATATCGATTATGGGAAATTTTATTCCTTCTAACCTCACATCATCCACATAGACACCTTCATAGACATTTGAGGCATTGCTCGTGAAGCGGAAACGAACACCATCAGCGGTATTGGGAATATTGAAAGAGAGGAAGGTTCCGCCGCCGGAACCAGATGCTGACCAGAATGGATACCAAATACCACCGGACCGATATTCGGCATAGATGAAATCATAGCCGCTTTCCGTAGAATACCATATCCAGAAACGAAAGATACCATACTTATAGCCGGTGAGACTAAAATATCTCTCCATTGTATTGTTTGAATTATTTGGGTAGGTAGGATCAGGACAGCATTTGGCACTATATAGAGGAGAGGAATAGCGGGTCGTCACTTTTGTCCAGGAAGGGAAACCGGTTAATGTCCACTCATCAGGGAAGTAGTTCATATTGTAAAAGAATAATGTTGTTTGTGTTAACCTTAACCCATAGAGGACGACATCGTCAATGTAGGCACCTTCATTGGTAATCGCACCATTGCTGTAAAAACGAAAGCGGATGCGATTGGCATTATTCGGGATATTTGAGACGGTGATTAACTGCCAGGAGGGATATTCACCACTCCTTGACCAGGCAGTAGTCCAGATTGCACCGCCATCAGTGGAATATTGGAACTGGACAAAATCATTTCCGGGTTCGGTATTCTGATAGATGCGGAAGGTAACCATTCCGGAGTCATAACCGGCAAGGCTAACCGTTCTTATCATCCAGACATCAACACCATTATTATAAGTATCGCCGGGTGTGCATTTAGCGGAAAAGGAATGGGAATACCAGCGATTAGACTTCTGGGTCCAGTATTGACCAGAAGTTCCGCCGAGTGTCCAGACGCCAGGAAAGGTACTCATATTATCGCCGAATATTACCCTCTGGGCAAGGGTAATACTCAAAAAGGATAGTAAAAATAAGGTAAATCTTCTAAACATTTTACCTCCGGTTCCATCGTCTTTCTCCACCAGGAGTTTATTCCCGGATTTGTTATTATACCAAAATAATTGAGAAAAGTCAAGGGCAAGACCTTTTCCCTTTCTTATTTTATCTCCTTACGCGGTCAAAAGCCGAGAAGTGAAGCAATTCACCGTCAATAACTAAACCCCTACCAACCATGTTTTCGGTTTCCAACCTTATTTCATTACCTAAGGAGAAGGAAGGGAATGATGCAACTTTCGCATCCTTTATCTCTTCAAATGCCTTTTTAACCCAGTTGCGGCGGGGAAGGGTAGAGACATTTCTTTCTAAGGCATCAAGGGCATAACTTGTAATGAGCGGTTCTTTTAGTTTGTTGAATAATCGTTTTGAACCGAAGAGGTCAATGCAAAGGATTCGCTCACCGCTTAAAACGATAAGACCGTTCCAATCTTTAATCTCTGCCAGACCTTCTTTGTAACTCTCCAATCGCTTTTTGAGTTGGGAATAGATATCGTGGATGGAAGAGGTTTGGGAGTAAACCTTTAAACTATTCATCTTTGAACTTATGCTATTCCAGACTGCGGTCTGGTCTGCCTGGAACTTTTTAGTCTTCCGAAGTGAGAGAGAGACACTCTTACATAAAATTGAACGCAGGGAGGGATAGGATATCGTTCGGAATGCGGAGAATTCCTTATCACCGCGCCAACGTCCCGCTTCCACACAACTGACCGGAATTTCTACTTCGCTTCGCTCCTTAATTAAGGCGGAGGAGTTTATTACCCGATCCTGAAGGGCGCCTCTCAGTCCTTCGCCATCCAGGGCGAAGATTCGGTTTTTGGAGTTGTTTTTGATGAAGATGGTGTCAATCCGGGGGACGCCCAATTCCATAATTTCTAAGTGGTTCTTCTCCTTTGCCTCGGAGAGGATTTCCAACCTACCAAAATCTTTATCGCCGTCGGTGAGAGGAAAGAGGACGAGATTTTTTAGGAATAGAGGCTCACCAATCTTAAACCTCTCAACCAATCCGAAACCCTTTTCCATAATGTATTTTAGCGAGAAAGTTCCTGCTGTCAAGAAAGGTGTCAGTCAATCTTTATCAGTCGGCCAGAATGGAGAGAGTTATTTATCCTAATACGGTAGAGATAAACGCCAGGTGGTAAGGGATGACCGTAGTTATCCGAACCATCCCAAAGGAAGCGAAATAATTCCGAGTTTGTGAGGTCTTCTTCTGATTGGTAGACGGTTCTTCCCAGAGGGTCAGTTATTTGAATTTGGCAATGACCAGAAACTCTAAATAGGGTGAATGTAATGTGGCGGTGGA
>JBBIHO010000165.1:3408-4164 GCA_037446935.1 Caldifarciminota bacterium
GGTGATGATGGTAATTGATGGTTTGATTTGCTGGTGCGGGATTCCGACATAAGACCGGGTTTGGGGATAGTGATAACCCATATCTAAAACTGAAATATCCGGCACAGAATCGGTGCGGGTTGTCCAGGAACGGAGAAGGGAATCAAGATTGAGGGGATTCGTCCCAAGTAGTGTATCACCGGCATCAACGCAGGGACTATTGACCGGTTGACCAGCTGCCACTTGGCTGAGATAATAAGGTCCATAGCGACCGGTGACAAATAGTGGGTCAGAAGAGATTTCACCCGGTCCGGGTGAACAGCCGTAATAATTACCGCCAGGATTATTCCAGATGTCATTATACTGATTTATTACTATGCCGTTATTATAAATTCCGGAACCGCTGGCTGAACTATTCTGGACAATGATGTTATTCTTTATCAAGGCGGTATCGTTGTCGTCAATATAGATGCCGGCACCGTATGCCCAATAGCCACCGGAACAGATATTACCGGCGATGGTATTATTAAGAATTGTTGCCTTGCCATCAATTTTAATTCCGGCACCGTAGTTCCAGGAGCCGCTGGTGTTGCGATTAGCGATGATTAGGTTGGAGAAGATGAGGGCATCTCCCTGGGAACCGACATAAACTCCGGCACCGTGTCCGCGGTCGCCCAAGGTATTTATATTCTCTTTGATTATATTCTGATAGATAATTGGATAGGCGCGTATACCAGAATAGATACCGGCACCATAATTACAATAACCACGGGAGCA
>JBBIHO010000166.1:0-4110 GCA_037446935.1 Caldifarciminota bacterium
ACCCCTGGTGTCATTACCATCTCTGCCTTTGACCAGATGCGGCGCGCGGTTGCCAAATTGGCAATGGAAAAACTGATTGCGGATGGTCGAATCCATCCCGCCCGGATTGAGGAGGTGATTGAAACGGCGCGACGCGAGATTGCCAACGATGTTGATAAAGAAGGTGAGACAACTGCTTGTGAACTGGGACTGGTTGGTCTCCATCCCGAACTCTTATCCTATGTTGGCAAGATGAAGTATCGGACAAGTTATGGTCAAAATCTTCTTCTCCACTCTAAGGAGGTGGCATACTTGGCAGCGTTGATGGCGCAGGAATTGGAACTAATACCCGAAGTGGCGCGACGCGCAGGCATTCTCCATGACATCGGAAAGGTTGCTGACCATACTCAGGAAGGAACCCACGCCCAGATTGGCGCGGCAATCGCCAGGCGGCTTGGGGAAGATGATGTAATAGTTAATGCCATTGCTGCCCATCATGAGGAGGTTCCTTTTAATAACCCGTATTCCTTCTTAGTCGCGGCGGCGGATAGTATATCCGGTTCCCGACCCGGCGTCCGCCATGAGACTTTTGAAGCCTATATCAAACGGATTACGAAATTAGAAGAAATCGCCCAGGCGATTCCTGGTGTGGAAAAGGCATATGCGGTGCAAGCTGGGCGCGAGGTGCGGATTTTAGTTGATCCGGAAAAGGTCTCCGATGATGATCTCGCCATAATCCTGCAAAAGATTATTGACGAATACGAAAAAGAGATTAAATATCCCGGTCAAATGAAGGTGGCGGTAATCAGGGAAAAGAAATCTATCGGCTATGTCCATTAAAATTCTATTTCTGGGCGACATCTGTTCCAAAGCCGGACGGAATGCGGTTTATGAGAATTCCGAAAGGCTCGCAAGGGACTACGAGGCTCACTTCATTATTGCCAATGGCGAAAACGCGGCTGGTGGCTTTGGTATCACTCCCAATATTGCAATTGAACTCTTACAGAAGATAGACTGCATCACCCTTGGTGACCACTTTTTAGACCGGAAGGAATTGGTTCCCTTTTTAGAGGATGAGTCCCGAATCATCCGACCCTTGAATTACCCGAAAGGTACCCCTGGCCGGGGCTACCAAATTTTTCAATTACCTGGAAGTGAGAAGAAGATTGCGGTCATAAATCTCTTAGGACGTATCTTCTTAAAGCCGATTGACTGTCCATTTCAGAGGGTGCAGGAGGCGATTGCCTTGATAAGGGAACAAACGAGAATCATAATCGTTGATTTCCATGCGGAGGCAACAGCGGAGAAGATGGCAATGGGCTGGTTTTTGGATGGTGAGGTCTCTTCGGTGATTGGCACCCACACCCATATCCCGACCGCTGATGAAAGAATTCTACCAAAAGGCACTGCTTATATTACCGATGTTGGAATGTGTGGGGCGCACGACTCTGTTTTAGGGATGAGGGTTGAAAGTTCCTTAAAAAGGTTGATGACAGGGATTCCTTATCGGTTGGAACCAGCAGATTCTAATGTGAATATCTGCGGGGTCCTTATTGAGATTGACGAAGATACCGGTAAAGCGAGGTCTATAAGGAGAATCAAAGAAGGTGTCCAATGCGAAGCGAGGAGAGATTAAATCATAAGGAATTAGACCTTTAATCTATGCGGGATATCCAAAGTGAAAGGGATTTGCGGAAGATTGAGATTGATAAAGTTGGGATAAAGGGGTTAAGGTATCCGATACTCCTGAGAGATAAGGCATATAAAAAACAGCACACTGTTGCCACCATAAATATCTATGCGAATCTCCCCCATAACTTCCGGGGAACCCATATGTCAAGATTTATTGAAATACTCTCCCGTTTTCATCGGGAGATTGCGATTACCAATATCGGCGCCATTTTGAAAGCGATTAAAGAAAATCTCTCCTCATCTTCTGCCCACATTGAACTGGAATTTCCCTATTTTATTGAAAAAGAGGCGCCGGTATCAAAGACCAAAGGGCTTATGGCTTACCGGTGTCGGTTTGTCGGTGAATTGAAGGAGAAAGTAAATATTTATATGGGTGTCGCGGTGCCAGTAAATCTCCTTTGCCCTTGCTCCAAAGAGATTTCCGAAGGGGGTGCTCATAACCAGAGGGGAGAAATAAGGATTTTAGTGAAATTCAAAGGATTTCTCTGGTTGGAGGATCTGATAAGGCTAATTGAGGACTGTGCCTCAACACAAATCTATTCTATCTTAAAGAGGGAGGATGAAAAATATGTGACCGAAACCGCTTATGAAAATCCTGCCTTCGTTGAGGATGTGGCAAGAAATGTTGCCCTCCGCCTGAATGAGCATCCAAACATAACTTGGTATTCCTTAGAGGTGGAAAGTGAGGAATCAATCCATAACCATAACGCCTATGCCGCTATTGAGAGAAAGAAGAAGATACCACCTTTGTTGCGAGAAGAACGGAAGGGTTTATGATACTGACGGAGTCTGTGCGAGGCACGAAATTTTATATCTCCTGGGATTTGGAAGGAATGACCGGAATTGTCTCCGGTGAGGATTACGAAAAGAATTTCGCAACCTTCCAGAAATTAATATTTAGGGAAGTGAAGGCGGTCTTAGACGGCATCTACGGAACCGAGGAGGTTGCAGAGGTGGTAATCTGCGATGCCCATGCTTGGGAACATAACATACCAATTGAGAATTTGCCGCCAAAGACCTTTCTTGTCCGAGGAGTTCCTCGCAACTTAGGGATGATGGAAGGATTGGCAGAAGATTTTGACGGTGTATTTTTCATCGGTTATCATTCTAAGGCTGGTGAGCCATTCTCCGTCCTTGACCACACCTATTCTTCTGCCACCTTCTATTCAATTGAAATAAATGGCGAGGAGGTTAGCGAAACGCTTCTTAATGCGGCAATTGCTGGGCATTTTGGAATCCCCCTTCTCTTTGTCGCTGGTGATGATAAAGTGATAAAGGAGGTGAAAGAAAGGATAAGCCCGGATATTGAGTGCGTAATAACCAAATATAGCGTCTCCCGCTTCGGTGCCATAAACCGAAGTCCAGACGAAGTTGCTTATGAGTTGCGAGAACGGGCAAAGGTAGCGGTTGGGAAAAGAAGGTTGATAAAGCCATTTCAATTCTCTTATCCCTGTGATTTGGAACTAACACTCCTTGATACCTTAAAAGCCGATTTGTGCTCTTTAATTCCCGACACCGAAAGGATTGGCGGTCGGAAGATTAGATACAAGGCAAAGGATATAATTGAAGTTCATAGAATAATTAGACTCTCCGCCATTTTAGGTCTTGCCGGAAGGGAGTTCTACAGATGAGAACCTTAATCGTCAACTCTTATCACTACGATTCAGAAGCAAAGATTCAACCCTATATTGAATTGGTGAGGAAATTTAGCGAATATGTCGTTGTTTCGGATGTGAATCTCCATCAGAGGGGAGAGGAGATATATGACTATGACTGTTTAATTCTCTCTGGCTCGCCGGCGATGATTTCTAAGGGATGTTATTCCCATTCCTATCTAAACTTCCTGAAAACCTTAACCCTCCCGACCTTAGGAATCTGCTACGGTCATCAGATTTTAGCCTTCGCTTATGGTGCGAAGGTAAAGTCGGGAGAAGAGATTAAAGGAGAGGAACTGGTAAGTATTATTGACTTTCGGGATATATTCAAAGGACTGCCGGAGGAAATCCGTGTTTTTGAATCCCATCAAGAATATGTTGAGCCGGAGAACTTAGAGAGTTGTGGTTTTATCATCCTTGCCGCTTCTCCTAAGTGCGCTGTTGAGGCAATAAGACACATCTCAAAACCACTCTATGGTGTTCAATTCCATATTGAACGCTCTGGACCAATCGGTGAGAGAATCTTGGAGAACTTCTATAAAGAGGTGGTCATCAAAAGGCGCTCTTTGCGTTAAATCTTAGACCTTGGCATGCCCTTGCGCAGAAAGAAAAATTAGACCTTTGATTGGACCAAAAGTTAGACGACAAATTAGGTAAAAAATTACCCCACCAATTAGGCGACAAATTAGACCAAAAATTACCCCTTTAATTACCCTTTTCTTTACTCTCATGGTGGTGTCCCGAAATGTGTGGAAATTCCAATAAGTTTATGTATAATAAGAGG
>JBBIHO010000167.1:0-1344 GCA_037446935.1 Caldifarciminota bacterium
AAGTGTTGATTATTCGCCGAGGATTATCTTTTTTGTAATCTTTAATCCCTTTGCCTCTAATTTGGGTCAGAGAGAAGAGGAGGATTGATTGTCAATCTCATCGGCGCCGGATTAGGGAATAACTCTAAATTATCTCGCCACATTCCGTATCCCGCATTCTTCTTCACCGACCCCTCCGGCACTTTTATCCCATTCGCCATCATAAGATTCTCTCTACGGAGGTTAGGCATTTGCGAGAAGATGAGACCGTCTCCGGAATGAAAGTGCCAGTTCTGTCCGGCCGGGGCACCACAATATCCGGGTCGCAGGGTCTTCACCACCAGCCACTTGTGCCGGAAATTGGCACATCAGCCGAATCGTTAAATATCCTCCCCAGTTTCTGCCAGGTGAGTACATCGTTGGAAATTGCCAAGAGGAGGCGATTTTGTAAGGGTTGTGCTGAAATCGGTATCACAATTATCTTCCCCTTCACTTTATTATGGCTTATTTCCAAACTGTAAAGCGAGTGTGCAGTTTCTCACCAGGCACTTCCACAATGATAAAGTAGACACCAGCAGTTGGTAACTGGTTCAATAGAATCTCCTGTCTACCAGCAGTTTGCAATCCAGAGAAGATGACTTTCACCTCTCTGCCTATCGCATCGGATAATTTTATTTGAACCATTCCGGATGCCGGGAGTGAGTAGTTGAGACGCATCTCACCTCTCACCGGATTTGGTGTCACTTGAATCGTTCGGGCTGACGAAGTCTGTGCTCTGTGTGCAGTAATTGGCTTTGATTCTCTTGCCTTTACTGAAACTAACGGCTGGGTAAGATAGTGATAACCCATATCAATCAAACCCAGGTCAGGAACCGAATCGGTCCGGGTCGTCCAGGAATGGAGGAGGGAATCTAAGTTCAAAGGAAATCTCATTAACAGTGTATCCCCGCTATCAACACAAGGACTATTCACTGGTTGACCAGCAGGAATCTGACTTAGGTAATATTCGCCTCGGGAACCGGTAACAAAAATCGGGTCAGCGGAGATTGCCCCGGAATCGGGTAGACAAGAATAGTAGTCATTCGGTAGATTCCCCCAGACATTATTGTATCCAAAAGAAAGCGTATCCAGGGTATCTGGCATACAGGCAATACCACCGCCAAAAGGAGCTATACCGGTAGCGATATTTTGAACGATTATATTATTCTTAATGACCGATGTCTTACTCCGATGCACATAGATGGCACCACCATAGGTAATCGCTGTGCTGCACATATTTGCGACAAAGGTATTATTTGCCACATAGGCGGAACCAGAATCAATACAAAGTGCGCCGCCATAGGCAAATCCTCCGGTTGTGGCGCC
>JBBIHO010000167.1:1360-4108 GCA_037446935.1 Caldifarciminota bacterium
GATTTGAAAGGAAGAGGTTATTAAAGACTATTGGGTTTCCGTTTCTGAGATAGAGTCCGCCGCCATACCAGAATCCACCGCCCTCGGTATCGCGTGCCGCATTCCCTAAGAAGAGATTCTGATAGAAAATTCCCGAACCGGTGCAACAAATACCCGCACCATAGCGCCAGCCACCACCGCCCGGATTCCAGATTGTATCGTAGGCAATGAGATTGTAGGCGAAGGTAGGCGCACCATCCGCATAAACCCCGCCGCCATAACCAATCGTATAGAGAAGATTTTTTATAATTCGGTTATGGAGGAAGACCGGTGAGCCGGTGCACCATATCCCAGCACCGTTACCGGGATAAGAACTAACCCGACCGTTGGTAATTGTAAATCCCTCTATCTTAGTCGCCGAACTATATTGCAACGCATTCATCGTGATTACCCTTCCTAATTGGTTACCATCTATGATCGTGGCGAGGGCACCTTCTTCACTTAATAGAACGATTCCGTCCCGTGCTGGCCAGACAATACATTCGTAGTAGGTATCCGGAGCCACCAGGACCGTGTCGCCAGAGAGTGCACCGTTAAGTCCGGCCTGAATCGTTGCTGAATCACCAGGCACATGGATAATTCGGGCAAATGCTGAGACGGTTACGACCGCCAAAAGGGATACGATTCTTTTTCTCATATCTCCTCCTATTTTAATAGAATAATCTTCCATCGTTTTATTTTCCCTTCTTGGGTCCAATCTAATATATATACCCCTGCCTTTAAATCCCTTAAATCCAAAACGATGGGTGACTCTTTATTAGTTAATATTTTAATCAACCTGCCGAAGAGGTCATAGACCTTCACTCTTCCTTTCGCTTGCAACCTAACCACCTTCTTTGTCGGATTGGGGAAGACATCTAAATTTTCCATTTTGCCACTTCGCATTTCACTGAGAGGAGTTGAAAGTTCCGGCATCTTAAAAGAGAAGGAAGACAGTCCGGGATGATTTGCTTCCCATATTAAATATTCGTTATAAACTTCTGCCACCGTAGCGGTCCGGGCGATGAGATTCCCCCTTGGCGTATATCTACCAACAAAGGAATCATTGAGCCAGGTCATAATTGAATCAATCTTCAATCGGGTTTCTGGCGGATTATTGCCAAGATGGGTGAGAAATCCAAATACCCAGACCTTATCCCTACCTTCTGGTTCGGGTGTTGATTCCTTTGAGAGCCACTGTTTGTAAATATACCGAAAAAATCTCTTAATATCCTCAACCCGATTGGGAAATCCGTGTCCGAATTCACTTCCTACCTGGGCATAATGTTCAAAGTTGACAAATCTTCCCTGTAAATCCTCCAAGAATTGCTCGCCGTTTACGATACTTGCCGAAGGTCGCCAAGGATGATGGGGATGATGACCTATTGCATCAAAACCATATGCCTCCCGGGAAATCTCTCCCGGAATGCCGGCACCACTGGAAATCCCCATCGGAAGATTAAATGTATCCATTAAGTTTTGTTCAAAAGGGAGATGGACGCCAGCACACATTGCTTGATTATTATTTGCCCCGATGAGACTATCCACCCAGAGTCGATTTTGATACCAGGAGAGATAGGCAGTATCCCAGTTTCGCTGGTTTGCTGACCGCCAGGTTTGCGGTCCAATCCTTATCACCCCGTGATTATGCGTCCCAACCTGGTGCCCCTGATTTATAAAATCTAATATAGAATCCTGGTCACGATTAACAATAATATCCTCCATATAGGCACCGTGTGTGAGATATGTCAATTTGAAACCCTTATTTCGGCATATCTGTTTTAACCAGGTATTTTCTAACATCCAGATTTGATACCGCGGACCAGCACTCCCTTCAACATGAATCACAAAGATAATATTTATCGGCGGTTCATAAGTTTGGTTACCGGAGATGATTTCTTTACAGGAGATATCATCAAAATGAGCGGTGGCGGTATCATAATTATCTAAGAGATATAAGGAGACCGCCTCGCTTGTTGCCTGCCAATTTAAGAGATAATCTGTCCAGTTTCTATCATAATTGAGATTTAATAGAACCTCAAAGTTCCCCCTCCTTGCCGGTAGAATTGCCAGCCTTGCTTCGCCACCTTTATGTTTTAGCCGAATCTCATATTGCTCTCCGGGTGCGGTGGCAAAATTAGTCCTTATACCAGATAAATTACCCGGAGTTAAGGCACGAACCTTTACTCCGTAACCGGTATAACCAAGAGTCGATTCCACGCTGACCGTTAAGGTATCAACTTTCCGCCAGGCATCAGATATGTGGTCTTTACTGAAATACCAGGCTTCAAAATCGCCGTTGATTACCAGTTCATAACCGGCACCGATTAAAAAAAGAAAAGATATCAGCAATATCTTTTGCATATATCTCCTTCCACAAGTTTGTCCTTTTCCGGCGGCAC
This sequence comes from Caldifarciminota bacterium, assembly GCA_037446935.1. GTDB lineage: Bacteria > Hydrothermota > Tepidihabitantia > Tepidihabitantales > JBDRVQ01 > JBBIHO01. The sequence goes on from JBBIHO010000167.1 coordinate 3,781, forward strand.
TTCCCGATTCGTCCGTTGCAATTCCCGCAGTTCATTTAGAGTTGAAATTGCCTCTTTAGCGCATTTGAAATCGCCTTCTCGTAATCTTCCTGAAAACTTCTCCACTTCCTTTTTTTTATAACCAGCAATAAAAAATTTCCTGCGTTTAGACATAATAAACTCCTATATCTTACCACAGATATTAACCTTTTTCAACCACCTCATTCTTAAATTAGAAAGGAAAAGAGAAAGAAAGGTTTAAGGTATTCTTTAAATTAGACGAAAAATTACCCCGCCAATTAGGCGAAAAATTAGACCAAAAATTACCCCGCCAATTACCATCTTTTGG
>JBBIHO010000168.1:0-4107 GCA_037446935.1 Caldifarciminota bacterium
TTGTAATCTCCATGCTTAAAATTTTGGCATAATAGTTCACCGCCCATTTCTCCTCGCCGAAGATTTTTGGTTGATAAAAGGCTAAATATTTTACTTTGGTAATTATTGCTGGTGCCTTCTCTTTAGGAATTCTATACCAATGGCTCTTCTTTAAAATCTGCCAGTCCTTGCTTCTCGGCACAATTGCCACCAAAACCGGACTATCTCTTAGTGGTTTCATACCCTTATATCTTCCGCCTTTGTTTTATATAGAGGAGAAGGGTGGAGAGGAATTTCTTAAAGTTCCGAAACCGCACCATCTTCTTCACTCCCAGTTTTAATCCCTTCCAGCCCTTAAAACGCTCACCAACAATTCTTAGTCTAATATCGGCAAGTTCCTTATAGCCAAGTTGGGGTTGAATAAGTAATGGGACACTCCTGTCTTGACTTAAATATCCTAAATACCTATCATCATATTCAGCGCTCCAGGAAAAATCTGTCGGCAGTAAGCCATTCTCCCGAGCATAGGTTTCAAGATAAGTTCCGGGATAGATTCTAATTCCTGCCCCACAAGCCAGGGTTGAAATCTTTGACCGATTCTTCTCAATGAACTTAAATGTCTCCTCGGCATCTGCCATCGTTTCGCCAATATGACCAAAAGAGAAGAAGACCTTTGTCTTCAAACCAATCTCAAAACACCAGTCAAGTAATTCCTGCCCCGCTTCAATCTTAAATCCCTTCCGCATCAAGTCAAGAACCTTTTGGCTTGCCGATTCAATCCCAAAATCCACATAATAGCATCCCGCCTCTTTCATCTTTATAAGTAGTTCCTTATCAACGGTTCCCACTCTGATTTCACACTCCCAGGGAAAATGAAAGATTTCGCTTTCTAATCTCATTACAGATAGATTCAATATGTTCGCGAGACAAGGTGAGCGTCGCATCAAAAAATCTTATCCCCTCATAATTATATCTTCTTAAAAGATTCTCAATCTCATCCATTATATAATTTGCTGAATGATAAGTGACATAATGCCTATACATTGCGCTTGCCGAGCAAAAGGTGCAGCGCATTGTGCAACCACGAGAAGTGATAACCGCAATCCCCTTTTTGTTCACATAATCTAAATTTAAGGCATACCGACTCATATCTAAAAGATGCCATGCTGGAGGCGGCAGGGAATCTAAATCTAAAATTCGGGGACGCGGTTGATTTTCAATTATCTCACCATCTTGCCGGTAACTTATACCCAAAATCTTTTCCAAACGACTTCTATTTCCCTGAAATGTCTTCACCAATTCTGACAAAGTCTCCTCTCCTTCACCCCGCACAACAAAATCAATCTCCTTTATACTCTTTAAGGTGCAAACTGCGGTAAAGGAGGCGTGAACCCCGCCGTAAATCGTAATAATCTCTTTATTGAATTCTTTCGCCCTTTTTGCTAAGTTAAAACTTTCAAATCGGCTATGGGTAGTTCCGGAAATCCCTAAGAATTTGGGCTCATATTTTTTAAGATAATCTTCCAATTTACCATCTACCACTTCAAAATCCAAGACCTTGACCGAAAACCCTTCTCTCTCTAATACCGCACCAATCCATGCCAACCCTAACGGCGGTATCCTCTCAAAAGGAATACCCTTTTCTTTGGGATTAACCAAGAGGACATCAATCATCTTTTATAATGAACGAAAATCTAACCGAAGTCAAGAGGCAAAAGTGAGAAAGACACGCTACTTTGCATCAGACTTTTAGCAAATCTTTTCGCTTTATTTTAAAAATGAACTCGGTGGGGAAATACTCTTTACTCTGTCTTAATTTACTTCCGCCCGCTCACATTCTTTTTTTCAGCATAAGCAATCCGATTCCCTAAATTATTGTAATCGTATCGTTTTTTAGTATAATCCCACAGAAGCGATTATGGAAAGAGGAAAGCGTGCCTATTTTTATGCATTATGGGTTGTTCTCTTATGGGCAACGGTTGCCTCGGCTTTTAAGATTACCCTGCGCTATTTGGAACCCGTTCATTTATTATTTGGTGCCTCGGCAGTTTCTGTTGGGGCTCTCTTTTTAATCTTAATTTTTCAAAAGAAATTAGATTCGCTTCGCCATCAAGGAAAGAGGGATTATTTCAATTCAGCGCTCCTTGGTTTTTTGAACCCATTTTCCTACTATTTGATTTTATTTCAGGCTTATTCGCTACTCCCGGCACAGGAGGCACAGCCCTTAAATCAGACCTGGGCGATAATCCTCCCGATTTTCTCAATCATTCTCTTGAGGCAGAAGATAGGATTAAAAAGTATCCTGGCACTTATCATCAGTTTCTTTGGGGTCTTGATAATTATAACTCACGGAAAAATCACTCGTCTAAGTTTTACTAACCCATTGGGTATCTTTTTAGCACTGGGTAGTGCTTTTATCTGGTCTCTCTTCTGGATTTATAACATTCGGGATAAAAGGGATGAGGTGGTAAAACTCTTTCTGAATTTCGTTTTCGGTTTTATGTTCATAGCCATTTTTCTCATTGCCTCCGGGAGATTGACGATTTCATATCCAATCGGACTTCTCGGGGCGGTTTATGTTGGGCTATTTGAGATGGGGATTACATTTCTCCTCTGGCTTAAGGCATTAAGTCTATCCAAAACCACCGCTCAGGTGAGTAACCTGATATACCTCGTCCCATTTTTATCCCTAATTATTATTAATCTAACAGTTGGTGAGCGGATAACGGTGTCAACGATAATCGGATTGGCTTTTATCGTCATCGGTATTGTCCTCCAAAATTACCGTCCAAGTGTGAGATAGTGTAGCGGTTGGATAACGCCGACAAACTTCCTTAGAGATTGAACATTATGTTTTTTTTCGGATTATGCCACTGCCTCGCACAGGAACCCTGGTCACAAAGTCACATCCATTGATTTTTAAGAGATTTATATTATAATTTCTTATGGCAATAATCCAGAAGAGATTAATCCTTGAAGGCTCAAAAGGAAAGGAGGAAGTATTGGCACTCTTTGATACCGGAGCGAGTTATTCCTTCATCAGACCGGAATTAGCCGTAAGGTTAGAGATTGTTATACCCCTACCCAAAACCGATAGAAATGAGCACTGCCAAAGAAGGCGAGAAGGTGACCACAACCCATCGGATAAGCGTTGACTTCTATCTTGATGGTTATCGTTTTTCTGATGAGTTTATGTTAGTCTCAAATCCTTCCGAACCAGTCATCATTGGTGCCGGGACAATGCAAAAATGGCGCTTCAAGTTGGATTTAGAAAAGGAAGAGGTGATAATTGACCCCAGGGTGACAAAGTTGCGACTACTGACATTTTGGAATTCTTAACTATAATTAAATATGTCTCCTTCCTTAGGCTGTTTAGGGCTATTCAATAAGACAATAATCTGTCTTGAACAGGCATTGAAAATAAATCCAAATCTTATTCAGGCACAGGAATTAAAGCAATTCTTTGGACGATTAGGAAAATGAAAATGGATAATTCTAATGAGTTGGCAGAAGTGGCAAATCGGATATAATAAATTATGAAGGCTTTAGCAAAATTGAAGAATAGAGAGATTATTTTTCGGAATGGTAAACCGACAGCAGTTATTTTAGATATAAAGTAATATATAGAACTCCTTGAGCGACTGGAAGACGAAGCGGACTTACGATGCTTGAAAGGATGCGAAAGAAACCTCTGCGGTTTCGCGAACTTTCAGATTTTCTAATGTATGAAGTTTAATTAGGAAGCAGAGCCGAACGCGATTTAAGATGATTAAGTATCACCGATTTTCAGCAAATCAAATCTTTAGCAACTAATCCCTGACCGAAAGGTTGTCCGAAGTTAGCCGGTTCAGAGAATGATTGGCGCATTCGGGTTGGCGGATGATAGAGTTAAGGCGGTTAGAGTTAAGCGTGTCCGGCATCGTCGCGAGGTATATCGTCATTTTTCTTGAAGTCTAAGGAGAAATAATCTTTCGCTCCGGCAAAAATTTATAAAAATCGCGGCAGGATAAGAAGGGATAGACTAATTTGTCATTGCATTGACTTATAAGGTGGGATTTATAGCAAGATTTGTGTCTGGGTGGTGTCCCGAAATGTGTGGAAATTCCAATAAGTTTATGTATAATAAGA
>JBBIHO010000169.1:0-4100 GCA_037446935.1 Caldifarciminota bacterium
TTTGTGAGGGAATTCTACTTTCCCGAGTTGAGCGATTTTGCCGTTTCACCCCAAGGTGAGGTCGTTCTGGCAAAAAAGGGGAGCGATAAACTATTAAAGATTGATATCTTCTTTAATATAAAGGATTTCACCCAATCTTCCCTAGATTTCCTTTCCCGTTCAATGGTCTTTGTGGGGGATGATTTGTATTCTCTAAATGAAAAGAGGGGGGTATTAGAGGTTTATAATCCACTCGGACTCCGAATTGCGGAATATGCAATACCTAAGATAGAAGGGGGTAAATTCTCTCCCTATGCAAAAGAGAAGGTTTATCTCTTCTCCGAAAACGGAGAGATATTTTCCTTAAAAGAAGGAAGCCTTTTGGCAGAGGGAAGAATTGATGGGTTAAAATCCTGCTTCTTTTCTCACAACTCCCTTTTTATCCTTACGCAGGCGAATGAGTTAAAGCGGGTGTTAAAATGAGATACCCTGCCATCGCAATGGTATTTATCTTAACCTCAATCAGCGAAGGCTATTTTTTAAGAGAGGAATATGTCCTGGAACCGGTTAATTATAAGTTGAAGGTGATAAGATTGGCGGAGAGATTCATTATCAAGGATTCGCTTGCGATATTTTTTAATGATTTCCTCTTGGGAAGGGATGATTATCTTGTGGATTATGATAAGGGTGAGATTGAGTTTTGCGATTCTGTTCCGGAAAACACAAGGATAAGAGTCTGTTTCGTTCGCCTCCCATTTAAGGTTTTGAAATCGGAATATTCCCGGTATCAGATTTCAGAGAGGGTTAAAGAAGGGGTGTCGGAAACGCCGGTTGAAAAGGAGTCTCTGCCTTCTGGCGGCAAGGCAAAGGATTCTTCTTTCTTCATTTCCGAGGAGGAACTCTCCTTACAGGGCTCAAAATTTATTGGTCTCGCTTATTCTAATGAAGGGTTATCCTTTGAGCAGTCAACCGATTTAAGGGTGAAGGGCAGAGCCGGCGGTGTGGAGATTGAACTAAATTTAGCGGATAGGGGTCTTCCGAAATTGACAGAAGGGGAGGCGATTGAGTTGGCGGAGTTGGAAGCGGTCTCATTAGTTCTTCTTCGCAAACCGTATAAGTTGACCTTTGGCGATTTTGAAAACCTGTCCTCCTTTTCGGAATTTGGCAGTGTCCGAAGGAAGGGGCAAGGGATAAAATTTGAAAGGGAAGGGGAGGGTGAAAGGATTATCACTTGCTACCAGCGGCCGAAGAATAAATCCGGTATCTGTTCATTCGCCGGTGAGGATGGTAAAAAGGGACCTTATATCTTAACTGCTGACGGAGGACGGGTTTCAATCATCCCTGGAAGCGAAGAGGTCTATCTGGACGGAGAGCGAAGGGTAAGGGGAGAGGATGCGGATTATATTATAAATTACTCCCAGGGTGAGATAACATTTACCAATCGGGTTTTCATAACCTCTTTATCCCGGATTGAAGTGAAGTTCGCCTACAAGGCACTTGATTACGAAAGGCATCTCTACACCCTCTTCTTAGAGAAGGAATTGACACCCCTTTCCCTATCCTTCTCTGGATTTGTGGAGGGCGATGATAAAGGTTATAACTTTAGTCATCCCTTAACCGCCGAAGAGGAGCGGTATCTTGAGACAATCGGCGACGATACATCACGCGCCTTTCTTCCTTCGGAAAGATTTGTCGGTCCCAATAAAGGGGATTATAAGAAGGAGGATAATCGGTTCGTCTATGTGGGAAAGGATTCTGGTGATTATGAGGTTAGTTTCACCTTTGTTGGTGAGGGTCAGGGTTCATATATCTATGACAACGAGATTAATGGCTATCGTTATGTGGGTGAGAGGTGCGGGAGATATAGCCCAAAGGTTCGGATTGCCCTGCCCCAAAACCGAGAGGTCTGGTCGCCTCTATTATCTTACTCGCTCACCCCTTCCCTCTCCTTCTCACTATCGGGACTTCTCACAAAGCAAGACCTTAATACCTTCTCTCGGCAAGATGATGAAGATAATACTGGCATCGGTTTTTGCCTCGCCTCCGAATATAAAGTAGAGAGAATAAATCTCGTAATGAAGCGGAAGGGGTTTTCCAAAAACTATCGTTTCTTAGAAGAGGAGGAGAGGGATTTCGCCTATCGGTGGGGGGAGAGAAGAGATAGTGTTAAAAGTATCACCCTCTTAGAAGGGAAGGCAAATCCCTTCAAGTCTTTTGGATTAGACTTCGGGGGCGGTCTCTTGGAGAAGGAGGGGAGGTCTTCTTCTCTTCTTTATAACCGAATGCATCTCTTCTTTCTCTCCTTAGGAATTGAGAAGGCGGGAAGGGATTGGCGGGGAGATTTTAGTATCTCACCAACCCTTAAATATCTTAAACCTAATTTTCAGTTTCGGGAGGAGAGGAAGCCAGTCTCTAAGACCTTAACCTATTATCCCAATCTCACCTTCTACCTCAAAGGAACGGAGATAAATACCGGATGGGAGGAGAGAGAGTTTTATGAGAAGGAAGGGAATGGTCTTTTGATTCCGGTAGGTCGCCAGCGCCGGCTTAATGGAGAGATAAAATTCACTTATAAACCTTTCTCCTCTTCTCTCCTTTTCGGCAGGGAAGATAAGAGAGATTATCGGCAGGCAAGATTTATCGCTCAAAACTTCGGTAATCTCACAATCTCTATCCCTAATCTCAGGGGTGTCAGTGGACTTATTGAGACGGGACTCTTACATAAGGGAACCGAAGAGAAAGAGGTGAATTATATAAAGGTAGAGGAAGGGATGGGTTCCTATAAGAAAGACCCGCATACAGGCCAGTATTTCTACCATCCGAAGGGTGATTACATAAGGGTCTTTGTCCCAACCGGGAAGATAATTCCAGCAGAGGAGAGGAGTTTTCGGGCAAATCTCTCCCTTAATCCCTTAAAACCCCTCTCCTTTTCTTCCAACCTCAATTATGAGGAGAGTAGGACTGATACTGCTTCCCTTTTCAGGAATGCGCAGGCGAGCGGATATTTAACCTATGAACTCCTGCCTCACCTTACATTAAAGTTAAATAAAAACTATCAAACCTACTTAGACAGAGACTTTGAGAACGAAAATGACCGTTATGAAGAAGACAAAAACTCCTTTGGTTTTGAGAAGGAGTTTGGAGAAAGAATAAAGATTGAACCGGAGTTGGAATTGAAAGAAGAGAAGCGGTTTCAGAATGAGAACCTAACCCGAAAATTGAACGATATCCGAATTTCAAATGAGACCTTCCTCGGTTTTCTCTTAAACCTATATCTCAGGGTGAGTTACAGTATAATGCACTGTGAAGATATTATTCTTGGCGATACCATAAGAATCGGAAAGGGTGAGATTGGTCTCTCCCGGAATTTTTCCCTAAAGAGCAACACATCAATTGATTTAAGTCTTAATCTGATAAGGAGAGAGTCTCGTGATGAACTGCCTTATGATTTGAGCATAGTTGAACCTTTGGGTTGGAGTTATGAGACAGGTATTACTGGTAGCCATTACCAGCGGGAAAACTTAACCATTTCTTTTAGTTATTCCCTTAAGAAAATACCCGAGGAACCGATTGACCATATGATATCTTTTAGCGTGAGGATGGATTTTTAGTTTTTAATGGTTGGTTTGCTCAAGAAGGTTAAGGAGGCTATCCCTCAGGGCAGTGAATTGGGGAAGTAATTCGGGTTTGACCGGTTCTTTGGGCGGAGAGGAGATTTTTAGCGGATTTACCCAAAAGTTATCTTTCAGAACTTCAAAGTGGAGATGGGGACCGGTAGACAAGCCAGTGCTTCCCACATAGCCAATCACCTCACCCTGCTTCACCCTCCGACCGGAATGAATCCCCTTTTTAATGTATGAGAGATGTCCGTATTTTGTCGTATAGTTATTGGGGTGTCTGATTATTACCATTTTCCCATAGCCACCTTTCCAGCCGGCAAAGGTTACAACCCCATCACCTAAGGCTGAGACCGGGGTTCCGGTTGGCGCCACATAGTCAACACCGCGATGCGGTCGGATAATTCTTAATATCGGATGGCGGCGGGCGCGGCTGAAATGAGAAGAGATGTAAGAGTAACGGAGGGGTGATTTGAGAAAGGCACGGCGCAAGGATTTTCCCTG
>JBBIHO010000170.1:0-3991 GCA_037446935.1 Caldifarciminota bacterium
GGTCTTTACGGCTATTGATTCAAGAGCCGGTAATAGAAATCCTCCACAAGCTTCCCAATCTCCTCCCAGGAATATCTTAGAGCCTTTTTCCTTCCCGCTTCGGCTATTCTCTTTCTCAGGTTGGGGTCTTTTAAGATTGTCAAGCAAGCCTCGGCAATCTGTTTTGGGGAACGGGGTTCAACTAAGAATCCATCGTGACCATGACTTATTACCTCTCGGTATCCGGGGATATTGGATGCCACTACTGGCTTCCCGGTCGCCATCGCTTCTAAGAGGATTATGCCAAAACTTTCGCAATCAACCGAAGGAGCGCAGAATATGTCGCAGGTAGCATAATAAGATGGGATTTCTTTTGGATTAACCACCCCACAGAAGAATACATTATCCTTTACCGTATCTTCTATATACTCTTTATAAGAATAACCAAATACCCCGGCACCAACCACTAAGAGCAAAATTGAAGGGAATTCCTTCTTTAGCAAGGGAATTGCCTGCAAAAGATATTTTAGACCCTTCTTTGGTTCAAACCGGCCGACGAATAAGAGACGGGGACTTCGGGAAAGAAAGTTCGGCAAGGGTTTCACATCGGGTGAGAATTGGTTTGGGTCAATGGCATTAGGGATTACACAATACTCACCGGGAAAGTAGCGTCGGTGCGCATCCACCGCTGCCTGCGAGACAGCAATTATTCCGTCTAATTTTCGAAAATAAGGGAGAAGCAGTTGGCGGAATATTGTATAACCCTTACTCCTCCGATAATAGGAATGGAGGGTTATCAAATTCTTCGCTTTGGAATGGCGCAGGGCTAAAATGGGCAGGGTGGGGGCTAAAGAACCATGGATGTGAACAATGTCAAAACCTTTACTAAGAATATCCTTCACCCTTGCCCCTAACCGGAGACCAAAAGATAAGGAAGCCCAGGATTTGTTTGACCTTATCATAATTGACCTACCCACACGATAGACATCCTCTTCATTCGGCAGGTAATTGAATCCATTAAGGATTCGGGTTGAAAAATTGGCGGTGAGAATCTTAACCAGATGTCCACGCCTTTTTAACTCTTGGCTAAGATTGAGGATGTGGACCGGAATCCCGCCGACATGAGGAAAGTAGACACCGGAGACCATCAGGATGCGCATTACTACGAAGAGATCATTCTCTTGTGGGGATTAAAATAATTCCCACTCCAATCCTTTATTTGCCGCCTTTGCTTTGTTATAAACCCGATAGGCAGTAACTAAATCTTGAATTCCTAAGCCGGTAGAATCAAAGATGGTTATATCGTGCTCATCCTCTCTCCCTTTTATCTTACCGCAGATTAGATCACCCAATTCTCCTCGGATATCTTCCCGCTTAATTGTCCCCTTTTTTAACGGAACATTCACCTCACCAGAATGGGTCGCCTGCTCCCAGTCATCAATAAAGACCTTACCATCCAAGAGAATCTTCGGGTCTAACTCTTCCTTTCCCGGGGCATCCGCACCAATTGCGTTAATATGACAGCCAGGCTTTATCCATTCCCGCTTGATTATCGGCTGACGAACCGGTGTCTGGGTGCAGATGATATCGGCATCGGAAACTGCGGCCTCTAAGGATGGGGCAATCTCAATTGGTATCTTAACTACCTTTGCCATCTCCCTCTGAAAACCTTCTGCCTGCGTCTTTGCGATATCAAAAATTTTTACCCTTTCTATTTTGGCAACCGCCAGGATTGCCATAAGTTGGGTCTCCGCTTGGACACCGCAGCCAATAAGGGAGAGTATTTTAGCATCCTTGCGGGCAAGATATTTGGTTGCAACACCGGAAGCGGCCCCGGTGCGCATTGTCGTAATCCAAGTTCCATCCAAGACTGCATAGGGGAAGCCATTTCTGGGGTCAATTAAAAGAATTGTTGCCATCACCGTCGGCAGGTTATGCGTCTGCGGATTCTCCACATGGACATTAACGACCTTCACCCCGGAGATATCCAAAGATATGATATAGGAAGGCATAACTCGCAAATCACCGCTATATTTTTCATAAAAGAGATAAATCTTTGCCGGCATCTGGCAATTTCCCAACCCCTTTTCGCGGAAGGCGGTTTCGGTCGCCTCTAATGTATCCGCCATATTAAGGAGTTCTTTTATTTCTCTCTGATTTATAAATAAAACCTTCATATTTTTTTCCTCCCCATTTATAAAAATCTTTTTATATCACTTTCGTTTATATCACCAACCGCGACGATGGAAAAAGGAGGCGCCAAGATTTCATCCAAAAGGGAATTAACATCCTCCAATTTCACCTGATTGTATTGAGCAAGAACCTCTTCTAAGGTTAAACTCCTTCCTAAGAGCAATTCGTTTCTTGCCAAGGCAAACATACGGGCGAGAGGGCTTTCCTGAGAAAGTGTTAGCGAACTCTTCGTTAAATTAAGTGCTACTTCAATCTCCTTTGAGGAAAATTTCTCTCGCCGCAGGCGCTCTCGCACTTCGTGGAGAATCTTTATTGCCTGGGGGGTGTCTTCTTTGCTAGTCACAAAATAGACACCAAAGATGCCGCAGTCAGAATGGAGATCAACAAAGGATGTGATTTGATAAACAAGCCCTTCTTCCTCCCGCAGTCTCTGGAAAAGGCGAGAGGAGAGGGAACCACCAAAGGCGGTGTTCAAAACAGAAAGGGCATAACGTTTCTCGGAATTATAGGCGGAGCAAGGCTTCGCTTCAATCAGATATACACTCTCTAACTCTTTTCGCCTCTCGACATAAACCCAGGGGGAAGAAAAAAGAGGCGGCGGGCGCCTTCCTTCCTTTTTCGTCCCGCCCGTCGGTTCTCCTGTGACAGTGGATAAGGCACTGGTCTCTTCGCAAAGAATATCAAAGAGACCGTCCTCTTCTCCTCCGGTAAGGACAAAGATGATATTATTAGTCGTATAATTCTTCAAAAAGTAAGTGAGGATCTTCCCGCGGGAAAACCCCTTAACCGTCTCATAAGTTCCGGTGATTGGAAACCCAAGGGGATGGGAAGGGAAGAAATTGGCAAATAATAAGGAGAAGACCTTATCTTCCGGATCTTCTTCGGCCTCTCTTATCTCCTGATAGACAACCCCTTTCTCTTTTTCCATCGCTTCTTCGGGAAAAAGGGGAGAGGTGACGATTTCAATTGTCAGTTTTAATACATCTCTTGTGAACTCTTTTAAGAAACGGGCATAAAGACCGGTAGATTCCCGAGCAGTGAAGCCATCAAGATGTGCCCCTAAGGATTCGGCATAAAGGGATATATCCCGCGCCGACCTCTTTTTTGTCCCCTTAAAGAGTGTATGTTCAATGAAATGAGTTGCGCCATTCAAATCCTCGGTCTCGTCCCGGGAACCGAGGTTGAATATGAGACCTAAGGCACAGGAGGGAAGAAAAGGTAAAGGCTCATGAATTATCCGGATACCATTAACGACTTCTCTCCGGATCATACTTGCCTCCGTCCTCCCAAGGCATCGGCGCGTTTTTTGGAAAGATTTATCCGACCCATCTCATCAATCCCGATTACTAATACCTTAACTCGCTCGCCAACCCTCACCACCTCCTTCACATCCCTTATCCTCCTATCGGATAACTGGGAGATATGACAGAGACCCTCCTTACCTGGAAGGACCTCAATAAAGGCACCAAAGGGAACGATCCGCTTTACTACCCCAGTATATACCTTACCCACCTCTACTTCCGCGGCAATTGATAAGACCTTATCCCGTGCCTTCTGCACATTCCCTTCTTGTTCGCCGACGATTTGCACCGTTCCGTCATCTTCAATATTGATTTCCACCCCGGTCTCTTCAATTATCTTTCTTATAACCCTTCCCCCGGGTCCGATAACCTCCCCAATCTTATCTTTCGGAATGGCGAAGGTGATAATCCTTGGGGCGTATTCTGATATCTTCTCCCGGGGTGCGGGGAGTGTCTTCTCCATAACATCAATTATATGATGAACTCCTTTAGTTGCCTTTTCTAATGCCTCTTTTAAT
>JBBIHO010000171.1:0-3938 GCA_037446935.1 Caldifarciminota bacterium
AGCAGTATTTTTAGCCATCGGTGCCGGCAAGAGTTTAAGGCTCGGAATCCCTGGTGAAGATTTAAATGGTGTCTATCCCTGTTTAGAATTCTTGCAAGAGATAAACCGCAAATTAAAGGATTTCACCCCAATAATTACTGGAAAACAAATAGCGGTGATTGGTGGCGGTAATGCGGCATTTGATGCGGCAAGGGTAGCCTTACGCCTCGGAGCAAAAGAGGTGAAGGTCATCTACCGCCGCTCCCGTCAGGAGATGCCAGCAAACGAATGGGAGATAGAAGAGGCGGAAAAAGAACGAGTAGAAATTCTCTATTTAGCCGCCCCCACTCAAATAATTGGGCAGAATGGTTCGGTATCCGCAATTGTCTGCCAGAAGATGGAGTTAGGACCACCGGATGCCACCGGGAGAAGAAGACCAATCCCAATTCCGGATAGTGAATTTGTTATAAAAACCGACATTGTGATACCGGCTATCGGTCAAACACCAGATACCTCTCTACTTCCGGATTTTGAGAAGACAAGATTGGGCACATTGATTGTCTCGCCAGACACCTTGATGACCGCAAAGGAAGGGGTGTTTGCTGGTGGTGATTTGGTATCCGGACCAGCAACCGTAATCGAAGCAGTAGCAATGGGAAAGAAGGCAGCCGCAAGTATTGAGAAATACTTAGAAGGATTCACTCTGGAAGAAAGCCCTCCTCCCCAAATCGCAAGATTTAAGGAAGAGGAATATGCGAGATTTCCAAAACAAACTCGGACCGAAATGCGAAAAATCCCACTTTCCGAAAGGAGAAGTTTTTCCGAAGTGGAACTTGGCTTCTCCGAGGAAGAGGCAAAGAGAGAGGCATTGAGATGCCTCAATTGTAGTGTCTGCTCCGAATGTCGGGAGTGTCTGAAGGTCTGCAAGCCGCAGGCGATAGACTTTGATATGAAGGATGAAATCTTAGAGATTGATGTCGGGGCAATTATTGTCGCCACCGGCTACGATGAGTTTGACCCAAAACTGAAACCAGAATTTGGCTTTGGTAAATACCCGAATGTGATTACTGGTCTCCAAGCCGAGAGACTTCTCTCCGCCTCCGGTCCGACTGGCGGCGAATTTATAATCAACGGCAAAAGACCAAAGGATATTGTCTTTATCCACTGTGTCGGCAGTCGTGATAAACAGATTGGCAATGAATACTGCTCCCGTGTCTGCTGTATGTATATTACCAAACAGGCACACTTAGTAAAAGAAAGAATACCTGAAGCAAATGTGACTGTTTACTATATGGATGTCCGCGCCTTCGGCAAGGGATTTGAGGAATTCTATGACCGGGTAAAGATGGAGGGAATAAACTATCGGAGGGGAAATCCCTCGGAGATATTCAAAGATAAGGATAAACTGATTGTTCGGGTAGAGGATACATTATTGGGCGAAGTGATTGAACACCCTACTGACTGCGTAGTCTTAGGAACCGGAATCGTCCCTTCGCCGGATAGTAAGAAAATCTCTTCCCTTCTAAAATTATCCCTTTCCCCGGATAGATTCTTCTTAGAGGCACATCCTAAATTAAGACCGGTTGATTCCACGATTGACGGTATCTTTTTAGCCGGCACCTGTCAGGGACCAAAGGATATTCCGGATACAGTAGCACAGGCAAAGGGCGCTGCCTCTTCGGTCATCGCCCTGTTAAATAAAGGCACAATCGTGATTGAGCCAATCGTCGCCGTGATCAATGAAGAGTTATGTTCCGGCTGTCATATCTGCGAAGGTTTATGCCCCTATCAGGCATTGCTCTTCAATCCGGAAAAGAAGGTGATGACCGTAGAGAGCGTTTTATGTAAAGGCTGTGGTGCCTGCCCTTCTGCCTGCCCATCAGGTGCCATAACATTAAAACACTTCACCAAGGCACAGACCTATGCTCAGATTTCCGCCCTCGCCTCTCACAGCGTGCGGGAGTAAAGCGACCGTATTATTCAAAATTGAATCTCTTCTCGTTAATAAAAAGTAATATGGAATTTATTATAAAACTTAACCTGAGGTGGAAAAGATGAATGCTGGTCTCTTCGGGACAGTTGGTCTCCGAAAAGAGATTTCCTACCCCTCCTCCTAAAGTTTTCAACCCTTAATTAAAATTTTACCTTGCCCAAAGACAATACTCATATTACTAACTATTAAAATTATTATATGGCTGGAAGGTGAATTGGCGAGAAGAGAAAAGAATTTTGGAAATTGCCATCAATTGGCTCAGGCGGTAAGAAATTGGGTAAATTACTGATGAGATTATTGTTTTGATTTCTATGAGATAAATTGGGAAGGTCTCAAATATCTATGAGTTGGCGGAAAGACTCTTATCTTGCGAGAAGGTTTTGAAGATACGAAAAGAAGACTAATGGATTTTGCCCGGGGGCCGGTTGAACATCCAAGGTCTGCCAAAAAGACCTGATGCAAGTTCTGCATCAATTATTAAAGTTTTCCGACCCGAATTGTTTGGGCGATTGGGAGAAGATGGATGACTGCGGTATCTATCGTCTTACTGATAATTTGGCAATCGTCCAAACAATTGACTGCCTCACTCCTATCGCCGATGACCCCTATATCTTTGGTCAGACAGTGGCGGCAAATTCCCTCTCTGATGTCTCCGCTATGGGTGCCAAACCCTTGACCGCTTTAAGTTTTATAAGTTTTCCGGTAAAAGAGATTGCAAAAGAGACGATAAGAAAAATTTTGAAAGGGTTATTTGATAAAGTAAAAGAAACAAATGCCGTAATTTTAAGTGGGCATACCTTAAAGGACATTGAGGTGAAATGTGGATTAGCGGCCACCGGAGTTATTAAGCCAAATAAGATTGTCAGAAATTGTAATGCGCAAGTGGGTGACAGGTTAATTCTTACCAAACCATTAGGGATTGGAGTGATTACCACTGCGGCCAAGGCCAATTTAGCCCCTCAGATGTAGTAGAAAGAGCCAATCACTTTATGACTCAGTTAAATAAAGCGGCAATGGAAGAGATGCTCAAAATCGGGGTGAATAGCGCAACCGACATCACCGGTTTTGGTTTGTTGGGTCATGCCTTAGAGATGGCACAGGCAAGTGGCGTGAATCTTCGGATATTTGCCGAAAGTGTGCCAATTATTGAAGGGGCATCCCTTTTAGCAAAAGAGAACCTTTTTCCGGAAGGTTCCTTAAAGAATTTGGCATATGTGAAAGAAAGGGTCTATTTCTCCTCAGCGGTCAGTGAAGAAAAACAACTTCTCCTCGCTGATGCCCAGACCTCTGGTGGGTTATTAATCGCCGTCGGGCAGGCAAAAGCCTGTGAACTAATCGCCGCCCTCAAAAAGAGAGGAGTGAAATATTCAGCAATCATCGGTGAGGCATTGGAAGGGGAAGGAAAAATCTTCGTTGAATGAGTCCTTGGGTTCAATCAATTTTGATATCATATTCTTTAATCTTCCGATAAAGGGTGACTCGGTTGATCCCTAAAACCTCCGCTGTCCGGCTGATATTACCTTCGTTCTCTTTTAAGATATTTATAATATGCTCCTTCTCTACTTCTGATAATGTCTTGCCCGAGATTGATTTCACTTCTCTTTTCTTTAAAAAATCAGAGGGTAGATGTTCGGGTCGGATTACATTCTCCTGAGTGATGACAACTGCATGTTCAATTGTATTTTCCAGTTCTCGGACATTTCCGGGCCAATCATAGTTCAAAAGGATATTCAGAGCGGATTCGGAAATCTTTTCAATTCTCTTTCCCGTCTCGGCACAAAACTTATCAATAAAATGCTGAATCAAAAGAGGTAAGTCTTCTTTTCGTTCGCGCAAAGGTGGGATAGTGATTGTAATCACATTGAGCCGATAGAATAAGTCATCACGAAATTTCCCTTCCTCAACCAATTTCTTTAAGTCCCGATTGGTAGCGGCGATAATCCGCACATCAACCTTAATTGTCTCA
>JBBIHO010000172.1:0-2269 GCA_037446935.1 Caldifarciminota bacterium
GACAGCAGTTCTTGCGGAAAACCCAGAGGATTGGGATGCGAAATATAACTTAGGATTTATTAAATACTCGCAAGGAAAGGAGAAGACCGAAGAAGCCGAGGCAATCTTTAAGGAGATGGTCTCAACCGGCATTGAGTTGAATCGGCTGCCAAAATCTTTGCGAGAAGAGATCTCGGCCCTCAAACCAGAGAGCGGCAGGGTCTATATTGCTCTCCCCCCGGAAATTGCCAACAGGATAAAAGAGGGGAACTTCACCCATCTCTATCTCTTTGATACCCTTTCCCCTTTCCTCTCGCCTTTTGAACCAAAGACAAAAGAGAACCTCTATCTTCTGCTCGGTGCCTCACAGATTAGAAACGCCGAAAGGAAGAAGGCAAAAGAGAAATATGACGAAGCCATCCTCTCATTCAATCGGGTGATTTTGCTAAATCCCAAAAATATTTCCGCCTATCAGAATTTAGTGGTTGCCTATCGGGAGAAAGGGGACAAGAAAATGGCGGAGAAGATGTATATTTTGATGGAAAAGATTAAAAAGGAAGAGCAATGAAAGCAATCTTAAACATTCTAATTATTATTTTAACTTGCGCCCTCCTCTATATTCTCATCTATCCCCAATATGAGGAAGGAAAGGTAGCAAAGTTAAAGATTGGAACCGACAAATCGGTAACGGCGCTCATCCTCTTCTTAGCCGAAGAGCGTGGTTTCACAAAGGAGCAGAAGTTAGAGCCTATCTATATCTATTCCGAATCCCCGGATTCTCTTTATGATAAACTCCTTGCTGGCGAGTGTGACCTGGCAGTCCTTCCCTGGTCAACCGTTCTGAAACGGTTTATTGAAAAGGAGACAAAGGTATCGGCGTTCATCTCCCAGGACTTCCGGACCGGAATACCAGTTGATGCCATCCTGACGACGCCCCAGTCCAAGATAAAATCATTTAAGGACTTAAAGGGTAAGAGGCTCGGGTATCCTCCAGCTTTAAAAGACCTTCTGCCGATGATTCTTTCCGAGAACGGAATTAATCTGTCTGATATAAAACCTTCCGAACTCTCCCAATCGGAGATTGTGGAGAAGATGATAAAAGGGGAACTGGAAGCCGGTATCGTTTGGGAACCTTACCGGACCCGATTGATAAAAGAGGGAATGACAATTCTCTTTGATGGAGCCCTTCCGAAATCAGTAATTGCCCCTTATCCTCATTCCTGTTATGCCTTAAACCCACTCCTTTTGAAAGAGAAGCGGCAGGTTGCCGTCCGGTTAAAGATTGCTACCGATATGGCGATAAGTCTTATTGACAAAGACCCGCAATATGCAAGAGGTGTCCTCTTAACAAAGTTAGCACTCTCGCCCGAACTTATGAGAGATTTCAACCTTCCGGAATTTCAGAAATTATCGGCAATAAATAAAACAGGGATTCACTCTTATCTCACCTATTTAGGAGAGCGTGGCATTGTGAATAAGGAGAGGATAAAGGATTTTAAGATAGAGGATATACTCACTGCCCCGATTGACCTCCAGCCGTGAATATTAAATATTGTTAGGATTGTCACTTTTAATTGCGGTCGTGCTAGGCGGGGGGCTGGCGGTCCCCTATTCCCGAAACCCGCCTGATGCGGGGCTGAAGGACAAGTGAGATGGCAAAAGAAGAAAAATCGCTAAGGAGGTAGGTGATGAAGGTTGGGTCTGACAATAACCCTTATCCCCAACCCCGCCAGGACCGGAAGGTAGCAACGGTAAAGGATGGAGGGTTAGTTGTCAGGGAGCCTGACCGGAGCCGATGCCTTTTCGGTTATCTTCTTTTGCCCGCGAACTTGTCGCACGACCGCAAAGGAAGATGCCTCAGGTTCTATCTCTAAAATATCGTCCCCAGACCTTTGACGAAATCTGGGCGCAGGACCATATAAAGAGGACATTAAAGAAGGCGATAGAGAACAAACGGATTGCCAACGCCTATCTCTTCTGCGGTCCCCGGGGCACCGGTAAGACCAGCACCGGTCGCATCAAAACAACCACCGCCCGCATTTTGGCAAAGAGCCTCAATTGTGCAAAAGGTATCACCGTCTCGCCTTGTGGCGAATGCACCTCCTGCCGGGAAATCGCCAATTCCAGAAGCATTGATGTCTTAGAGATTGATGGCGCCTCCAATCGGCGTATTAATGAAGTGAGGGACATTCGGGAGAATGCGAAATATGCCCCGGTCTTTTCTCCTTTCAAAATCTATATAATTGACGAAGTCCATATGTTAACCGAACCGGCATTTAATGCCCTTCTT
>JBBIHO010000172.1:2307-3934 GCA_037446935.1 Caldifarciminota bacterium
ATTTATATTTGCCACAACTGCCCCCCACAAAGTTCCGAAGACCATCATCTCCCGTTGTCAAAGATTTGACTTCCGCAAGGCAACGGTTGCAGAGATAGTTGATAGGCTACGATTTATCGCCGAAAAGGAGAATATAAAAATTGAAGATTCTGCTCTCTACACCATCGCCCGGCGCAGTGAGGGGGCAATAAGAGATGGTGAGGTGATCTTGGACCAAATTGCTACCTATGCGGACAAGAAAATTACCGCATCGCTGGTTGAGAAGATTCTTGACATCATTCCCGAAGAGACATTCTTCTCCTTCTTCCGCGTTTGGCAGTCAGGAGATGGTAAAGAGATTCTCTCCTTTATTTCACGCTTGACCGAATCGGGATATGACCCGATAGAATTTTTCAGTGGTCTCATCAAATTCTTCCGCACCCTTCTCTTAGTGAAATATGAACTATCTCCTAAGACCTTAGGACTCTCCACTGAGGATTATCAAAGATTAAAAGAAGAGAGTAATCCTCTATCTCCGGAGACGATAGATTCTATACTCAATACCTTACTCGGTTATGAAGAATTAATCCGCCGCTCCTTCTTCCCAGAGATTCTCTTAGAAGTCATCGCCCTTAAATTAACACGGAGCAAATAAGAATGGAGGAATTGAAAAGGTTAATTTCGCACCTCTCCCGGTTTCCGGGTATCGGGAAGAAGACGGCGGAAAGGATTGCCTTTTTCATCTTAAAGATGGAAGAGATGGCGGTGAGAGATTTTATCGCGGCGATTCTTGCCTGGCGCAAATCAGCAAAACTCTGTCCCGTATGTTTCAACATCACAAGTAAAGAGAGATGTGAAATCTGCGAAGACCAAAAAAGAGATAAGACCGCAATTTGTGTCGTGGAAGATGTATCCGACCTATTTGCTATTGAAACTACCAATTCCTATCGTGGTCTCTATCACATATTGGGTGGCACCCTCACAACAGAGGAGACGAAGAAGACCTTGCGGATTTCGGAACTTAAAGAAAGGGTAAAGGATGGTAATATAAAGGAGGTGATAATTGCTACCAACCCCACCACCGAAGGCGACCTGACCGCTGCTTATTTAGCGAAGGTCTTAAAATCGGTGAAGAGCGGAATTAAGGTCTCCCGGATTGCCCGGGGAATTCCCTTCGGTAGCAACATAGAATTAGCGGATAGCATCACCATCTCCCAGGCAATTGCTGGTAGAAAAGAGATTTGACTTTTTAAGATTTTTATTGTATAATAAAATGATTGAAAGAGAACTGAAGTGGTGTGGTTATAATAAATGAGACCAGGGATGAATACCCATCTCTTTGCAAAGCAAAGGAGGCAATATGAAGATTGCAATCACCGCCCGCCACTTTGAACTTCCGGCAAAGGTCAAAGAATTGATTGAGAAGAAAGAGCGGAAATTTGAGAAATATCGCGACAAGATAATAAAATGCGAAATCATCGTTACCAAGGAGTCAGCTAACTTTGTCGCCGAAGGAAAGATTGACTTAAAATACGGAATGTTAACCTCCCGCGCCCAGAATCCCGACTTAGGAATCGCCACGACAAGCGCCCTCAATAAACTTTTAGTCCAACTCCATAAAGAAGATGAGAGAATAAAGAAGAAATGG
>JBBIHO010000173.1:0-3921 GCA_037446935.1 Caldifarciminota bacterium
GCGACCAAGAAGGATAGGCATTCTCTCCTTCAAAAGTGAGTTGCGTTAAACTATCTCCATTAACTTTAATCTTCTAAATTTGGAGGTTTTTTTCAAATGCTATCCATTGACCGTCAGGACTCCAGACAGGGTCTCCACCTGACAATAATCTCAAAAACATACGCTTATTAGAACCATCTGGATTTATAAACCATAATCCGGTTGATTCAAGGTCTACGACTCCTCCAAAGGTATCAATTTTGATATAGTGTGTATGGGAAAAAACAATCGTTGAACCATCTGGTGACCAATCAGGAGAGTGGTCAATTGTCGGGTAAGCCGGGTCAGGGGATGCCACGTCATCCAGTTTTTTACAAGAGAGCACGAACAAGAGAAAAATTAAGGTAAGAATTAAAAAACCGCTTTTGATAAATAAAGCCAGATATTTTAGAAACTTACCCGCCACGGCGCGTCCCCGACCTGGCATTCTTTTCCTTAAAGGAATATTACTCATCTTTTATATTATATCGCATTTTAAGATTTTTTCAATATCCGCATAACCATTTTCCTTCAACCTTTCACTCCTCTACTTTGAAAAATTGGCATCGGCTCAAGGTGGTTTTCCTCTGGCCGCTTCTTGTAGTCTCCGAAAAGGCAGAGAAGGAAGACGAGCGGAATAAAGAATTTGGCTAAAATTTCTCTCTTCATAATATCCGATTTTTTAAATTTGTCAAGGGGCAGAAATCCGCAGTTGGAGGGGATAGGCTCATCGCCACTTTTTTGGATTTATAAGAGGCAGAGGTGTATTTCCGACTTCGCATCCATTTGCTTAAAGAAATATTAGCCATCTTTTATATTTTGCATTTTACGATTTTGTCAATAGCAGTAAGGAGAGAATAGAAATCAGACGATAGAACCGCCTCTGCCCAGAGGTTAAAGTAAGGAAGGGAGGTATCATATATTATGATAATACCCGATTTTTTAATTTTGTCAGGGGTCGTTTTTTATTAAGAATCTTCTTCCCGCAAAGGCAATCGTATAAGAGGGACCAACAAAAGATGTTCTGCTTGTCAATTAAAATTATCGGTCGCTTCGCTCCCGTCCGTTGGAAGCGATCGCTTTGCGCCCACACGATGTGAGTGGCTCTTAACCATTTTATGGGGAAGGGTGGCAATGTATCTACATCGGAACGGCATTTTACCATCCTTTCCGGTCACGAGCCTTAAATAATTAGATAATTACCAACGGAAGTGGGCAAAGGCGCGATTCGCCTCCGCCATCTTATGCGTATCCTCCCGCTTCTTAACCGCTGCCCCTTGTCCTTTTGCCGCATCAATCAACTCGTTTGCCAGCCGCTGTTCCATCCGATATTCACTGCGTGCCCGTGCCGCCTTAATTATCCATTTTATTGCCAACGAATCCTTCCGCCGCGGTGGGACTTCTATTGGGATTTGGTAAGTCGCACCGCCCACCCGCCGCGGTCTCACCTCTAACTGCGGCCGCACATTATTCACTGCCTTTTGAAATATTGCAAATCCATCCTCATTCGTCTGCTTCTCAATCAGTTTTAGAGCTTGATAGAAGATCTTTTGCCCTATGGTCCGCTTACCTTCCCACATCAGATTATTTATAAATTTGGTTACCAGGGTAGAGTTATAGATGGGATCCGGTGGCACTACTCTCACTAATGCCCTTTTTCTTCTTGCCATATCCTCTCCTATGTTGCGGTTGTTTTCGGTCGCTTCGCTCCGTATAATGACCGACCCCTTCTTCTTCCTTCAACACCCGCACAATCGTAGACACCACGCACCACATGATAACGAACACCTGGCAGGTCCTTAACCCGGCCGCCACGCACCAAAACGATTGAGTGTTCCTGTAAGTTATGCCCCTCTCCTGGAATATAAGCGATTACTTCATAGCCACTCGTCAACCTTACCTTACAGACCTTCCGTAGTGCGGAATTGGGTTTCTTGGGAGTTGTCGTATATACCCGGGTGCAAACCCCTCTCCTTTGCGGACAGGTTACCAGCGCTGGTGTCTTTGCCTTCTTCTTTACCTTCTCTCTCTTTTTTCTTACTAATTGATTAATCGTTGGCATATTATCCAACCTCTCGTTTTTGCTCCTTCACCTCCTCTTCTTCCGCCCCTTTTAACATAAATTCTGGGAAACCGGTTCCTGCCGGAATCAATCGTCCAACAATTACATTCTCCTTTAGCCCACGAAGGTAATCTATCCGCTGGGCAATTGCCGCATCAGAGAGAATCCGTGTCGTCTCCTGGAATGATGCTGCGGAAAGAAAACTTTCGGTTAAGAGCGCGGCTCGGGTAATACCCAAAAGGATTGGCTGGTGACTTATTGGCTTACGATTCTCCATTATCAGTCGCTTATTCTCCTCCAGAACCCTCCGCCGCTCCACAATCTCTCCTTCCGAGAAATTAGAATCCCCAGGGTCTTCAATCTTCACTTTTCGTAACATCTGCCGGACGATTACTGCAATATGTTTATCATCAATTTTCACATTCTGAATCCGATAAACCGCTAATATCTGGTTGGCAAGAAATTCTTGGACAATCAGCCATCCCTTAACCCTTAAAACATC
The DNA here is from genome assembly GCA_037446935.1 of Caldifarciminota bacterium. GTDB lineage: Bacteria > Hydrothermota > Tepidihabitantia > Tepidihabitantales > JBDRVQ01 > JBBIHO01. Next base: position 2,583 of record JBBIHO010000173.1, read on the forward strand.
GTGGGGGTCAACTTCCCCCTCGCAGAGTTTGTCACCAGCCTTAACCTTATCGCCATTCCGCACCAGGAGGTATTTCCCATAGGGTATCCGATAAACTTTCTCTGCCCCTTCGTCCGAAATCACCTTTACCGTTCGTGTTCCCAAATGGGGTTCTGCCACTTCCACCATTCCGTCAATCTCTGAAATAATCGCCGGGTCTTTAACCCTTTTCGCTTCAAAAAGTTCGGCGACTTTCGGCAGTCCCCCGGTTATATCTTTAATCTTTGCCACCTCTTTTAAGAAACGGGCAAGGGTATCACCAACCATTACCTTCTGATTATTCTCCACCACTAAGTAGGCATCGCTCGGTAAATGATGTTTCTCTAAGATATTATTGCGGTCGTCAACGATTTCAATCCGGGGATGCCGTTTCTTCTCCCGGTCTTCGGTAATAATCTTTTCCCGCCGCTCCGTCCGCTCATCGATATCCTCGCGCAGGGTAATGCCCAACTCAATATCCACATACCGCACTCTTCCTGACTTCTTCGCCATTATCAGGATTGAGTAGGGTTCCCATTCAAAAAGCACCGTTCCTTCCTTTACAATATCTTTATCTTTCACCTTGATAACTGCCCCTTCTGGCACATCATAATTCAAGACCTTCGGGATGGTTTGCCGCCCTTTTTCGCTGCTACCTGCTACCCCGTGCGGGGACGAAGCGACTGAAACTAAAGTGAGTCTCCCGGGGGCTAATGAGACCATCTCGCCATCCGACCTTATTGCCACTGGTAATTTTTCAAATTTCACCTCACCGTCAAATTTTGCCAATGCCTTATTCTCCTCAGAGATTCCGGTTGCCGCCCCTCCCATATGGAATGTCTTAAGGGTCAACTGAGTTCCTGGCTCACCAATGGATTGTGCGGCAATAATTCCCACCGCTTCGCCTACCTCCACCAATCTTCCAGTTGCCGGATTCCGCCCGTAACATTTTACACATAAGCCGTTTGGTGCCTCACAGGTTAAAACCGAACGCAGTTTTAATGACACAATACCTGAATTTTCAATCTCTTCCGCTGCCTCTTCGGTGATCTCCTCACCCATTTTTGTAATTATTTCTTTTGTTACCGGATTTATAACATCCTCTAAGGGAATCCTTCCGACGATCCTCTCTGAAAGCGGTTCAATAATATCGCCACCCTCGCGCAGTGCCGTAACCTCCTGCCCTAATATCGTGCCGCAGTCCTCACAGGTAATGACTACATCTTGTGCCACATCAACTAATCGGCGAGTTAGGTAACCCGCTTCGGCTGTCTTTAAGGCGGTATCGGTTAAACCTTTGCGGGCGCCATGCGTTGAGATA
>JBBIHO010000174.1:0-3916 GCA_037446935.1 Caldifarciminota bacterium
ATAGTTCCATCCTTTTTTATTTTATTTCTATTATCAATTTTTAGACTCCCTCTCCTTTCTCCCAGATTCCGCTTCTGCTAACACCAAACGCTCTTATTTATGGCTGTCCAGGTCTGCAAGCCTCATCGTTATTATCTTTGAGACCCCAGGCTCCTCAGCGGTGACGCCTAATAAGACATCTACCTTTTCTAATGTGAGACGGTTGTGGGTGATTATCACAACCTGGGTATTTTTACTTATCTCCCGCAGGAAGGTGGCGAAACGCTCCACATTAGCATCATCTAATGGTGCATCCACCTCATCCATAAAGAAGAATGGTGCCGGCTTCACTTTGTAAAAGGCAAAGAGCAAAGAGAGGGATAAAAGCGCCTTCTCCCCATCAGATAGTTGTTCCAAACGCTTCGGATTCTTCCCCTGCGGGCGAGCGATAATTGTAATCTCCGATTCCAGTGGGTTTTCCGGGTCGGAAAGAAGCAAATCCCCTTCCCCTTCAATAAATAATCGGGTGAACATCTCCTGAAAGGCAAGCCTTACCTTTTCAAAAGTGGCAAGAAAATCTTCCGTAAGGCGCTTATCAATCTCTTGAATTGTCTTCTCTAAGTTTTCCTTTGCCTCTTGGCAATCTGCACGCTCCTTTAAGAATCTATCCAATTCCTCTTTCTCCCTTTCGTATTCCTCCCTTGCCAATGGATTCACCTTTCCGATATTTAAGAGTTTCGCCTCGCAAGCCTTCAATTTCTCCGCCACTCCTTCAATAATCTCAATCCCTTCCTTCTCAATATCCACACCAAAATGAAGAGCCGCCTCTTTTTTAATATCCTCTTTTTCTTTTTCTAAAAGGAGAGCCTCCATTCTCTTTTCCGCAATCCCTGCCCGAATTGTCTCTAACTCCTGCCTCTTTTGCCTTAATGCCTCCTCTAACTCTTCCTTCCTTTGGCGCAATGCGGATAGGTCCACTTTTCTAATCTCTGCCTCTTTAACCGCAACCTTCTCTCTCACCTCTCTCTCCTTCTCTTCTGCCAGCCGCAAATCCTCTTCCAGTATCCCAATCCTTTTTGTCACATCTGCCAATTGGGATGAAATCTCCTTCTCCCGAGTTTTCGCCTCCACCAATTCCTTTTGGATAAATTGGAATTCGGTCTCCAACTTCTTACGCTCTTCCCGGATTCTCCCCATCTCAACTATAAGTGCCGAAGAGCGAGCAAGCATCTCTTTCTCCAATTCCTTTAAGGTGTGTATCTCCTCACGAAGCTGGGAAATCTTTTCTTCCTTCTCCCTTTTTAAGTTCTCCATCCTTGTCTTCTCTTCTCTCTTTTTTAAGATCTCGGCTTTTAGACCCTCTACCTCCTGTTCCAAATCTATTCTTTTTGACTTTCCGGCGATGAAGATGACCTCTTCCTTCCGGATGAGGATACCATCTTTTGTCACGAAGGAGAGCGTGGGAAATTCTTTTGCCAACCGACGCGCCTCATTATAATCTTCCACCAGAAAGGTCTCGGATAAAAGAGAGGCAATAAATTCTGGACATCCTGTCATAAGAGAGCAGTAGTGCAAAAGGGAGGGAGAAGAGAGATCTCCCCTTGTTTCCTTCGGCAATAAAGGGGGGTTGGGGGGATCTTTCTGTAAAATAAATCCAACCTCTCTCGTTAGTGGCTTGGGTGAGAAACTCCCGTCTCTCAAAAGATAGAAGGAATAGTAAGGAAAGATAGCCGCCTCCACTGCCTTCTCATAGCCCTCCTTCACCTCTAAGAAATGAAAGACCTCTCCGAGGATATTATTTTTGCCAAAAATCTTATGCAGTTCCTCCCGCATTCTGGTCTCTTCATCACTCATCACACTCCCTTCTAAGTTTGCGAGGTAAGCCTCCTTCTTTAAAATTTCGGAATGGAGTTTCATTATGGCATCAAAATAGAGAGCCCTTTCTCTCTCTTCTTTCTCTTGCGCCGCCTCACAAAGTGTGATCTCCCTTTCCAAGTTTTTAATCTCAATCCTCTTCGCTTCTATCTCCCTTTCCATCCTCTTTTCTTTTTCGGCAAGACCTTTTATTCTCTTCTCATAATCTCCGCCTTCTTGCCCGGAGGGAGGATGGTGGCTGGTGATTTGAAGTCCGCATCTTTCCTTAATCAGGCGCTCCTGCGCTTCTTTGAGAGATGAGAGTTTCTCCGTGAGTTTAATCACCGCGGCATTTGATGAGGAGAGTTCTCCTCTCAAACTTAAGATCTCCTTGGTAAGGAGTTCCTGTCTCTCCTCCGCATCCTTGATCAACTCCTTCGCCTCCTTTATCTCCCGCTCAAGCCTTTCCTCTTCTCTTATAATCTCTCCCTCTTTCGCCGCCAATTCCTCCACCACACAAGAAATCTCCTTTCTCCTTTCTTCAAGAGATTTCTTCTTCACTGCGAGTTCCGAGAGTCGCAGTCTTCTCTCTTCGGCCCGCACACCTTCGTAAATCTCCCATCTCCTTTTCTGCCGCTTCAAACTCCGGACAATCCTCTCTCTCTCTCTTATTATATCACTAAGCCTCTGTAAATCCCTTTCCGTCAGTTCTAATTTTGCGCAAGCCTCCTTTTTATTCTCCTGATACTTCTTTAAGTTTGCCGCCTCCCAAAAAAACTGCCGCACCTCACCATGGATGATTCTTCGCATATCGGCAAGGGAGAAGAGGGAGTATGCGCGAGAGCCGGTTTGGAAGAAGAGTTCCTCAATATCCTTTAAACGGCAAGGCTGGCGGTTTATATAATATTCACTCTCCCCGGTGCGGAAGTATCGCCTCTTTATCTCAATCTCCGACATAAAAGAACCCTCTTCATCTTCTAAGATTAGTTTCACCTCACAGAAGTTTAAGGGTGGAAGTTTCTTCGTGCCGGCAAAGATCAATTCCTCATTCTTCACACAACGGATAAGAGAGAGACTCTGCTCTCCCAAAACCCAGCGCAGGGCATCCAGGATATTCGTCTTGCCGCAGCCATTTGGTCCTAAGATAGCAGTTATCCCTTTAGAAAATTTCACAACCGTCTTCTCCGGAAACGACTTAAAGCCAAGGAGATGTAATTCCTTTAACTTCATCGGACTCGCAAAATCCTCTCTCCTTCCTTAAATACCCGCCGCACTCGGGGACTTATCCGGCAGGTTATCTCATAGGGGATAGTATTTGCCCAGAAGGCAAGGTCGGTAACCTTTATCTCCTCTCGCCCATCTTTACCAATAATCGTTACCCGCTCCCCAATCTTCACATCTTTGATATGGGTGCAATCAACCATCATTAAATCCATACAGACCTGCCCGACAATCGGCGCTCTCTTCCCCTTAATTAAGACCTCTCCCCGGTTGGTGAGATTATAAGGAATGCCATCGCCATAACCAGCAGAGATAACCGCAATTAAAGAGTCCTTCCGCACGATAAAACTCCTACCATAACTGACACTCGCCCCCTTAGGAAGATGACGCAAACAAACGATCCGGGAATAGAGAGAAAGGACTGGTTTAATCTTACGGATCACGGTTGGCGGTTGGGATCGGGTAGCAGGCAGAATCCCGTAGGCAAGGAGACCCGGCCTTATCATCTGGAGAGAGGAATGAGGGAAATTTATAACCCCAGCCGAATTTGCCAGATGGAAGATAATATTCCCTCTCGGGACCGAACTGATAAATCTCTTAAATTGAGAAATCTGCTCACTGGTAAAAGCAAAATCAGAATCCGCAGAAGGGAAGTGACTAAAGATTCCCGATAGGACGAGATAGGGATTACTCATTATCTCCGGTATAATCTCCTTTGCCTCTTCTAAGAGAAATCCGGTTCTGCCCATTCCGGTATCAATCTCCAGATGGATCGGAATCTTTTTATTCTCAATCCTTGCCCTTTTGCTCAGTTGGTTAAGAAACCCCCTTTCCGTGACTGTCGGCATCAGTTCGTATTCGA
>JBBIHO010000175.1:0-3910 GCA_037446935.1 Caldifarciminota bacterium
AGAAACCAGAAATATATTTCTGGTAATATACTTCTGGAAATATATTTCGGGTATTTGACAGAAGGTCAAAATTTAGTTATAATGTGCGTTAAAGGGATAAGAGCATATGAAACTACTTTCAATCTTATTCCTTGACTTCACAAATGTGGCAAGGAGGAAAAATGGATATTAAAAGAGTTGGTGTAATCGGCGCCGGAACGATGGGCGCCGGAATCGCTCAGGTATTTGCCTCTTTTAACTATAAGGTAATCCTAATTGACATTGACCAGAAATTCCTAACCCGGGCAATGAGCGTAATTGAAAAGAGCCTTGCGAAACTTGCGGAAAAGGGCAAAATCTCCGAAGATAAGGTAAAGGAGTCAATGAAGAATATCACCACAACCACCGATTATTCCCTATTAAAAGAGACAGAACTGGTAATTGAAGCAGTCATTGAAGATGCGGGGGTAAAGAAGGAGGTCTTCAAAAGATTAGATTCAATCCTTCCCCCATCTTCCCTTATCACCTCCAACACCTCAACCATCTCCATCACCGAGTTGGCCGCTGTTACGAGCCGTCCGGAAAGGTTTTGCGGGATGCACTTTATGAATCCCGTGCCCCTTATGCAATTAGTAGAGGTTGTGAAGGGATTGCAAACATCTGAAGAAACGATTCAGACGATTTGCGATTTGGCAAGGCGTCTGGAGAAGACGCCGGTCGTCGTTAACGATTCCCCGGGCTTCGTCTCAAATCGTGTCCTAATGCCGATGATTAATGAGGCAATCTATTGCCTTTACGAAGGGGTCGGAACAAGAGAGGCGATTGATACGGTGATGAAATTGGGTATGAATCATCCACTTGGTCCACTCCAGTTAGCAGATTTGATTGGTCTTGATATCTGCCTGGCAATTTTGAATGTCTTATATCAAGACCTCGGTGACCCAAAATACCGCCCCTGCCCACTTCTCAAAAAGATGGTGTCCGCCGGTTATTTAGGAAGAAAGACAAAGAAGGGATTTTATGAGTATTGATAAGAGATACGAATACAAAATCCAAATCTTAGAGGTTCACTTAAACCCAATTCTCACCCTCGCACGGTGGAAGGTGACGGACGAAAATGGCAAATCTTATAAAGAGTTTTCTGACATCACTAATTTTATCAACCACCTTGGTGAGGAAGGCTGGGAATTGGTCTCCGCGGTTGCGGGCTCTGACCATCAGGGCGCGATAACCAAAGTCCTTTTGTTTTTTAAGAGGGAGAAGAAGGATGCGGTTTAATCCCGTAGATATTGTCTGTATCATCCTTGTCTCAACCGTAGCCGCAATCCAGTTTATGCGCGGACGGGAAAATGTCGGACTCATCTTCTTTGAGACACTGGCAATAATTGGTGCCGGAAAGGTTGGGTTTGAGGCATCTAAACTAAATCACTCCTTTGCCCTATTCTTCTTCACCAGCCTCATTATCTTTCTGATTGTCGCTCGCCTCCTTTACAATATCTTCCCTTTCTCCTTTGGTATCTTTGACACCCTTTTCAGTTTCCTTTTAGGTATCGTTGGCGGTTGGGGAATTGGTTTTGGTCTCGGACGCTCTTTAATCCCGTTGATTCTAAAAAATCCTGCCCTCACCCAGATGGTTGCCAAGTCTTGGATGGCTTCCCAGGTCGTCTTTCTTGGTGTCTTGCGGGAACTCCATGCGATGCTTATTCAGGCAAAATATCACAATCTCCCATCCCCACCTTAGTCTTCTTTAAGAAGAGACAAGAGACCTGCCAGTGAATTCCAAAGAGGGCAAGAAGTCTTCCTATTTTATCTCTCGGTCTTTTTATCCTTAAGACCTCCGAAAAGAGGGAGGAGGTATTCGGAAATAAATCTTTTAATTCCTTAATGTCGGGCCGGAAACCAGTATCAATTGGGTCCGGATGCCGGCGGTAAAACTTAGGAACCGATACGACAAGATAGCCACCCGGAACTAAAAGATCAAAGACCCTCTTCGCTACTTCCTCCGGATTCCTCAAATGTTCTAAAACATTGGTCAAAAATATGAGGTCATAAGGCTCTGGTGGGGAAAACTCTTTAATATCCGCTACAATATCAACCCCTTTTCCTGCCTTCTGGTCAAGATGACTAACCCTTATCCCTTTCTCTTTCAGGAAGAGAAATATCGCCTCCTGGTGGGGCTGTTCTTTCTTCCGAAACTCTTCCCCTCCGGAACCGACATTTAAGACCCTCCTCACATTTGATAAGTCAACCCTCTTTAATTTATCAAGAATCCAATCCGCCTCTTCCCGAAACATAAGAGTGATTAAAGGAATAACATCTCATTCAAGAGATTCCTGATTGGGAATCGCCGCTTGTCGGTCGCTTCGCTCCCGCAAGATGTGAATACAATCTGTCAATATCAAAAGAAGCGAGATTCTCTAAGAGGCCATCTACCCCTTCATCAAAATTAAACTCTCCCACTTTTTTCCTCCGGTAGGGATTACTGTGCGAGATTACGAACTGTTTAATAAAAAGCAATTTGACCCCTTTCTTCTCCAACTCCTTTATCACCCGGAGAACCTCTGGCTCAATCTCTTCTTCTATCCGCCTTGCCCGCCGCTCCCTTTCTCTTATTGCCTCCGTTAATGGTTGGGAGAGAAACTGGTCAATTCTCTTCAATAATGGCACATAGGCGGCTCCAGAAAACTTCTCCCTTTTCTCATAAATCACACCCAGGGTAATAAAATATGGCTCCTCAAATTCAAATGAAAAATCTGCCTCTAATATCTCATTACTATTTTCCTCCTGCAGGAAATGGCGATACATCTTTATCACTTCTAATGATTTTTCTTTAATATTGTGAGGCTTTTCTGTATTGAGGGCAAGAATTTGGCAAAGTATCTTTTCATCAGGGATAACAATTGCGACAATCTTCTCTCTTCCCAGAACCTTCATCGCTTGTAGCCGATGATTGCCATTCGGGGTGAGATATTTCCCTTCTTTTGAACGCACCAGAATTATCGGGTCAAGGAAGCGGCCAATCTTCTCAATTGAATGTTTTAGGTGTGATAAATGAGCAGAGGAGATATCCCTCTGGAAAGGGGTTGGTTCGCAGAGTTTTAAGGGAACCAAAGAGAATACCTGCCATCTTCCGGAAAATGGCTCTTCATAAACCGATAGGACCTCTATCCCATCCTTTTGCAAAAGGTCTAAAAAACCGGCACTCTCTATTTGCTCTTTCACCCTTCTCTTTGGCATAGACTATTATAAAAATTAAATAATAAAAGTCAAAGGAAAAATAAAAGGGGCAGAGAATTTCCCTGCCCCGTTTTATCTTTTGCCTTTCTTATTTTATCGTAGCGGAGACGAGTTCCTGATTGTAGATTTGCTTATATCCGGGATAAGGTTCGTATTCCCAGTGAACCTTAACCATACCGGTTCCGTTGGCAAACCAGTAATAACATTTCATCGTAACCGGGGGTTGGTTGACCGTCACTTCTATCTTCCAGCAGTTTTTATAGAGTCCGGCGAGAACGGTCACATCTTCCTGATCAATCACCTTTGCTGTCGTATAAGAATTAATCTGCCAGGTCTTATCCTTTTCCAGTGGTTGGGCTAAAATGGTATCCGGTTGCGTATCGCCTTTATCCTCGTAGTTAAGGATGTAGTTATTATGTTCTCGGAGATATTCGGTGGTGGTGGTGACATAGAGAGTTTCTATCGGCTGTTTCAACCAGACGGTGTCAACGGAAACAAATTCGGTCGCTTCCGCGCCGGATGACAGTTGTGTCTTCTCTTTCGCCTCAAGCCTCGTCTTCATCTTCTGCAGGGTATCAGTGGCAGAAAGTGAAGTCTGTTGGATGAGGTATGCTTCGTAATTCCAGATACTGCCGACACCCATCGGGAAGTAATCCTCCTTTTTACCAAAGATACCGCACCCAACAATAAGTAG
>JBBIHO010000176.1:0-3883 GCA_037446935.1 Caldifarciminota bacterium
AGATAGGCACCAAGGACCCCGGAGATTGCCCCAGAAGCCCCAATCATTGGGGTCTGAGAATTGGTGGCGGTTAGTATGTGAAGAAGACTACCAGCAATTCCCGCCAAAAGATACATAATGAGAAACCAGAAATGGCCCAGGGCATCTTCTACATTATCGCCAAATATCCAGAGGTATAACATATTGCCAATTATATGGTCAAATCCGCCATGGAGAAACATTGAACTGAAAAGGGTGTGGAGATTGACACCGTTGGTAATCAAGAGTGGAATTGCCCCGTAGTTGGAAATCAGTCGGTTAAGTTGCCAACGGGGAAGCGAGATTTCATAAAGAAAGATTAAGATATTCGTCAACAACAAAGTAATCATTAGGAATGGGAAGCGAACCCGAACCTTTGGCACATCGTCTTTTAAGGGTATCATATCCTCACAAGTAAGACTACCGCATAGCAAATGATTCCTTCGTTTCCCATCATCCCCTCTTTCCTCTTTCCCTTTATTGATACCTGGTGACTTTCAATCCCTAAGGCGTCGGCAATCTTCTCCTCCATCTCCTTCCGATATTGGGAAATTTTTGGCTCATCACAAATGACTATTGCATCAATATTGGAAATCTGAAATCGGCTCTCTTCCAAAATCTTACGCATCTCTTTGAGAAAATAGATGCTGGAGATATTTTTATATCTCTCTTCGGTATCCGGGAAAAGGGAACCAATGTCCTCTTTTCCCAATGCACCGAGAATGGCATCAACTATTGAGTGAATCACCACATCACCGTCCGAATGACCGAAGAGACCCTTTGGATAAGGAATCTCACAGCCACCGAGAAAGAGTCTTCTCCCTTCTTTTAAGGGATGACTATCAAACCCAATGCCAACACGCATCTCTTTAAGTTTAGCCGATTATTGAAAGATGTCAATCTTATTTATTGTCTCAAAAGAGAATCCCCTTCGGAGAAGGATTTCCTGCAACTTCCATCTGATAAAATCCCATCGCTCCTTGCCCCGCAGATTCTTTTTCCTTGCCATCTCCTCATAGCGTCGCTTATATCTCTTAATCAAGATTATCGCCACTGCCTCCTCTTCTTTCTCCTTTCCCTTTAATCCCTCTTCAATAATTTCCTTGGCAATCCCCTTTCTCTTCAATTCCCTTCTTATCGTTAAAATCCCCTTTTTGCGAAAGGATAGAGAGTGGTTAATGAATTGTTCGGTGAATTCCTTATCGTTGAGAAGTCCAATCTCTGCCATCTCGGCAACGATTCTCTTAACTAAATCCTCCCCTTCCGGGGTAATCTCTTTCTTGTGCTTCAATAGGTAGTTGAGCAATCTTCTCTTTAATTCCTCCTTTGCGAAGGGCCTCTTTGCCAAAAGGGAAAGGGCGTAATTCTTAATCTCCAATTCCTCTTTGGTAGAGTGAATAGGGTTCTATCTCCTTTATCTTCTTATATCCCGACTTCGCCAACTCGTAAAAATTTATCTCCCGCTCACCCAATATCCCAACCACTAAGGAAGGAAGCCGGGCTCTTATCTTCTCCCGAATCTCTTCTGGTGTTGATAGGTTTAATACCCTCCGCTCCGCAGAAGAGAACCTTTCGGCGAAGGGGAAATCCGGGCAGGTCTCATAATCATCAAGATTTCGGCGTCCGGCTAAAACCGGAAGGCAGGGAAAGAGGGCAAGAATCCTTTCCTCCGGCGGGGATGCCTTTTCAATCTCGGAGACCACCTTCTTAATTAAAGGAAGTTGATACTTCTGATAAAAAGGACGCCAAGCGGATGCATAATTATAGACCGTCAGAAAGGAGGCAAGAGGATATAAAATAGCAATGCCCAGCAGTGCCTTTTGCAAGAGGGGTTTTGTGATAATTAACTGCCGGATTTGGTAAGGTTGAATGGATGAGAGAAAGGGGGTGTTGAATACGATGAGATAAGGAATGACTTGAATGAAATACTGGAAATGGGCAGGAGCGACAACAAGATAGTAGATGAAAAATGTTGCCCCACCTAAAAATAAGGAGAAGAATTCAAGATGATACTCCTTTCTCTTCTGCCAGTAATGACGAAAGGCAAAAAGGGTGATAATGAGCATTAAAAAGTTCTGGGGGAGAAGAAAGACCTTGCCTAAAACTAACAATCGGTGATAAAGGATTTCTCCAAAACTACTCGGTGCGCCACGCACCAGATGATAATAGATAGTATTATTAAAGAAATTCTTTGGGGACAAAAGGAAGAAATATAGTCCGATAACGAGGGATAGGGCAAATCCAAGAAGGAATGGAATAAGGGGCTTTGAGCCTTTGTAACGCAATATATAATATAGATAAAAGGGAAGAAAAAAAAGAAATACCGCTCTTGTCTCTCCGGCAAGGCCGAAAAAGATGCCGGAGAGAAGATAATTCCCATTATAAAGACCAAGGAGGGAGAGGAGATTAAAGATGTTCACTAAGATATGTGGTTTGTTTGTCGGAATCCAGGCAAGAAATAGACCATTGAAAAAATAAAAGAGGAGAAGGAAGAGAATTCCGCTAACCGATGGTTGTGTGATTCGCCGGTATAAATAGAGGAGAAGGAGGAGACCGAAAATGATTCCTAAAAGGCAATACAAAATTCTACCCAAAAAGAATCCAGTGATACCAAGAGAGGCAAAAGGCACGAGAAGGAGAAATGAGAGCGGCATCTGGGGGAGAAAAAAATCTTTGTAAGGAAGTTTCCCCTTCGTTATTTCATAGGCAGCGGTTAAGAAGGCAAGTTCATCGGTGTCAATCACCCGGAGAAATATCAAAAGGAATATGAGAAGCGCAAAGATAATAAGGACTAAAAAGAGCCACCATCGCATAAGCTAATTCTATCAAAAATTTACTAAAAGTCAAAGCAACGTACAGGGCGGACTAAAATCTTTGATTATGGTGGATAAGGAATCCCCTCTAAGAAATTCTGGCGGTAATATAAATTGAGAGGTAAGGAGTAAAAGAGTGTCGTATATAATCCAACCCGGCGCGGTCTTTTAATTAAACGGGAAAGTATGGCGCGAAAACTATAGAATCGGGACTTCAACCATATCGGCTCGGAAGAATTCTCTAAGGGGTGATGGCGCAAAGGGATGAGGGAAGACTTTCCTTCCTTCTCAAAGAAGCGAATCGTAATAAAGTCCGGGTCAATTAAGAGGATATTTTGGACAATCGGCTCATAATCAATCCCTTCCGAAAGGAAGATTGCCATTTTAATCCCAACCAAAATCCTTTCCGATTGGATTCGCTTCACACCTTTTCTCTTCTCCTTCGCCTCTTTTCTCTTCAAGGAATAGAGTTCCTGAGAAGGGAGGAAGTCCTCGTTTAGGTAGAGAACCCTTACCCCTGCCTTTCCGAGGAATCTTAAAAATTTGGGCTCTTCCAGTATCTTCCCGGAGGCATTAACTACCCATTCCTTCTTAAAAAACCAGAGATTGGAAAATATATCCCAATAATAATTGATGTCAAATGTGATATCCTCATCCAAGAGAAAGATTCTCTTGTAGGGCAGGGTGACGATTTCACCGATTATCTCCTCCCTTTCCCTCTTTCTAATCTTATCGCCATAGTAGATTGCCTCGCGACAAAATGGTCTTATTTCGGATGGACAGAAACAACCGATAATAAACTGAATTGATTGGTGGCGGTGATTTAAGGAAGGAATCCTTAAATCCCTACGGGGTAAAATGTAAGGAAGCGTATCTCCGGCGAAATATTCCTGCGCCAATCTCCCCCTTTCTATATCTTCTTTTATTTTTAAGAAGGCTCCTAAGATATTCCCCTTAATATATGGAAAAGCCTCTGCGAGGCTCGGCTCCTTGGAGACATTTGGTCCAAAGAGGATAACCTTCTTACCCCTTTTTGCTATCCTCTCCGCAAT
>JBBIHO010000177.1:0-3864 GCA_037446935.1 Caldifarciminota bacterium
CGTAATCGTTGGCGTCGGTATCGGTGGCACAATGGAACTTTGCGCCCTTCTGGCAAAGAAGGCCCTTTTGCGGGAAATCGGTTCGCCAAATCCCGACCCATTTTACGATGCCCTAGAAAGAGAACTCACAGAGGAGATAAATAAGATTGGCATTGGACCCCAGGGATTCGGCGGTAGGACAACCGCTCTTGCGGTCTTCATCTCTGCCTTTCCTTGCCACATCGCATCACTTCCGGTTGCGGTAAACATTCAGTGCCATGCCGCAAGGCATAGAAGCGTGATTTTATAAGGAGGAGCAAAATGAATTACTACATTATCACCCCGCCGCTCACTGATGAGGTTGTGATGAAATTAAAGGCGGGCGACTCCTGCAAAATAACCGGCACAATCTATTCCGCAAGAGATGCTGCCCATAAGAGACTGGTTGATGCGATAAATAAAAAAGAAGAACTCCCCTTTGACTTAAAAGGGGCAATCGTCTATTATGTCGGTCCCTGTCCGGCAAAACCCGGCTATCCGATTGGTCCCTGTGGCCCGACAACTTCCGAAAGGATGGACCCTTATACCCCGACGCTTTTGGAGTATGGGATGAAGGGGATGATTGGAAAAGGAAATCGTAGCCCAGAAGTGCGTGAGGCATTAAAGAAATACCGGGCAGTCTATTTTGCCGCGATTGGCGGTGTTGCAGCATTAATTGCGAAGAGGGTGAAGAGATACGAGGTGATTGCCTACGAAGACTTAGGACCGGAGGCAATAAGTAAACTGGAAGTAGAGGAATTCCCCTGCATCGTTGTGAATGATATCTATGGCGGCGACTTATATGAAGAGGGGTTGAAGAAATACCAAAGGTTATAACGATGGAAGAGATCAGTATCTATGTAATGGGGAAGGAGTATAAGGTTCCCAAGGGTCAGACGATAATGAAGGCATTGGAATACGCTGGCTTCTTTTATATAAGGGGAGCGGGCTGTCGCGGTGGCTTCTGTGGCTCCTGTGGGGTCGTCTATCGGACAAAGGATTCCTATCGGTTGAAGGTAGGGCTTGCCTGCCAGAATACTGTTGAAGAAGGGATGTATCTCGCACAAATCCCATTCTATCCGGCAAATAAAAAGACCTACGATATTAAAACGCTATCCCCAACCGCGGAGAGCATAATCTCCCTCTATCCCGAAGTGCTACGCTGTATCTCCTGCGGCAGTTGCACAAAGGTCTGCCCCCAGGATATAAAGGTTATGGATTATATAAATGCGGCAATCCGCGGCGATATTAAAAAATGCGCCGAGCTCTCCTTTGACTGTATTCTCTGTGGACTCTGTGCCTCGCGCTGTCCGGCGGAAATCGTCCAGTATTATGTCGGTCTTCTTGCCCGCCGCCTTTACGGCGCCCATATCTTAAAACCGGCTCCCCATCTTAAAGAGCGGCAACAGGAGATAGCGGAAGGAAAATTTGAAGAAGAACTCCTTGCCCTAATGAAGATGAATCCTGCCCAGTTGAAAGAGATGTATCAAAGGCGCGATATTGAGGAGTAAGGCAAATGAACTATTCTAACGAAATGCTTCTCAGTATGAAGGAGGTGGCGAAGACCCGCCGCGAAAGGTTGAAAGAGGTGATGCCTATCCTATCGGCAACGGAAAAGGAAGAACTCCTGAAATCATTCCATCCCGATTATAAACCAGAAACAACCCGCAAGATAAAGGTAGGGGTAAATAAAGGAGAGATTGCTACCAATGAGATAGCCGATTTAATTGAGGCATACTCATATTTAGACCCAGAAAAATTTAAGATTAGCGAAATTTCCCATACCTGTGATGTCTTGGTGATTGGCGGCGGTGGTGCTGGGGCGATGGCGGCACTTTCTGCCTTTGATGCCGGGGCAGATGTTATTCTTGCAACAAAACTCCGGCTCGGGGATTCAAATACTGTAATGGCACAAGGTGGAATTCAAGCGGCGGATAAACCAAACGATTCCCCAGCAATCCATTACCTTGATGTGATGGGTGGTGGTGGTTATAAGAATATACCAGAACTAGTTTATCAATTGGTAAATACTGCCCCTTCAATAATTGCCTGGCTGGAGGCAAGAGGAATGATGTTTGATAAAAAAGATGACGGCACGATGATCACTATCCATGGTGGCGGGACATCAAGAAAGCGGATGCATACCGCAAAGGACTACACCGGAATGGAGATAATGCGTATCCTAAAAGATGAGGTCCTAAATAAAGGCATTAAAATAATTGAATATGTTGCGGCAATTGAACTCCTATCACAGGATGGTAGCTGTTGCGGGGCGGTCTTTGTCAATTTAGAGACCGGCGAAAAGGTCACAATTCAAGCCAAGGTTACAATCCTGGCGACCGGCGGTGCCGGAAGACTTCATATCCAGGGTTTTCCCACATCAAATCATTACGGAGCAACCGCCGATGGTCTTGTTTTGGCAAATCGGATCGGTGCTCGCCTTATCTATATTGATACCATCCAATATCATCCCACCGGTGTCGCCTTTCCGGAACAGATCTCTGGTCAACTGATAACCGAAAAGGTAAGAGGACTTGGTGCCCAACTGGTAAATAGAGAAGGGAAACAATTTATCTACGAATTGGAGACAAGGGATTGTGTAGCATCCGCAATAATTAGAGAATGTATTGAAAGAAAACATGGGGTCAAAACCCCCCAGGGTGGTGTCGGGGTTTGGCTTGACACACCCCTCATTGAGATTAAAAATGGTCCGGGGACAATTGAGAAGGAACTGCCGGCAATGTTCCGCCAATTCTCTCGTTTTGGGATTGATATAAGACAGGAGCCAATCCTCACCTATCCTACCCAGCACTATCAGAACGGCGGGGTTCTGATAAATTCCGATGGCGAGACGAATATCAAAAATCTTTTAGCCTGCGGTGAAGTCTCCGGCGGTGTTCACGGAAGAAACCGCCTTATGGGAAATTCCTTATTAGACATCTTGGTCTTTGGTCAACGTGCCGGAAGAAGGGCTGCTTCTCTTGCTCGCGAGACCAAACTCTCCCAGCCAACCCTTAACCACCTGATTGCCTATCACCAAGAATTGAAAGCGGCAGGAATTCCGGAGAACCGCCGCTCCCCTCTGATTTTACCCGATTACCGGCGACCCGAACTCAAAACAAAACTGCCCTGGAGCTAATTCCAGTTGTAATATTTCCTTATCATCTCAATTACATATTCCATCTCTCTCTCCTCTAAAAATGGATAGATTGGGAGGGATAGGACAGAGGTGCAAGCATCTTCGGAAACCGGAAAGTCCCCTCTTTTATAGCCGAGGAATTTAAATGCTGGTTCTAAGTGGAGGGGTAATCTATAATAGATTTTTGTCTCAATCCCCTTTTTCCTTAAAAATTCCCGGAGCCGGTCTCTTTCTCTTACTTGAATGGTATAAATATTATAAGAACTACCTTTCTCTTCAAATATCCTTACATAGTCTTTCAGTTGCGAATTATAGGCGTGGGCAATCTTTCTCCTCCGAATTAAAAATTCTTTGAGATAAGGAAGTTTCAATCTTAAAAGCCCAGCCAAAATTGGCGAAAAACGGAAGTTGAGCGCCGGAAGGATAAAACCGCCATCATTTCCACCGCAGGAACGGAGAAGCCTTAAACGGTCATAGATATCCTTTTGATTGGTGACACAGAGCCCCCCATCTCCGAAACCAGATAGATTCTTTGTTGGATAGAAACTGAAACAGCCCAGATCCCCAAAACTACCAACCTGCCTACCTTTATATTCACTACCCAATGCCTGACAACAATCTTCAATTAAAAATAGATTATATCTCCGCACTATCCCCAAAATTCTCGCCATCGCACAGGGCGTCCCGTAGAGATGAACCACAATTAT
>JBBIHO010000178.1:0-3847 GCA_037446935.1 Caldifarciminota bacterium
AGGTTAGCCTTTCTGACTCATTTGGTGGCGGTGGTTAGAGTCGGTTCCGAAAGATAATAAGGGCAGTTCTTTTTTTGAAGAAAAACGGACACTTGACTTGGTGCATTTATTTAGTATGATAATATATGAAAAGATGGATAATTATTAATCTTTTTTATTTTCTCCTTATTTTCTATCCGGTTTTTGCCCGCCACGGCACCGCAGTCTCTATCGTTCAGGAAATAAATTTAAGCAATTATCAAATCCATATTACTAAAAGGGATAGTTATGATGTGATTTCTTTATCCACCCGCCAAGGCAGGGCAGATTGGGAGATGACAGATGAGGTGGGAAGGCCTCAGGTTCCAATTTTACCTTATACCGTTCCGCTTCCTCTTTCCGCAAAGGTCTCCGGCGTAAAAATTTTAGAGACTTGCCTGGAGACCCTTCCCGCTCGTTATGTAGTATTTCCTGCCCAACCGCAGGTGATTCTTTCCAAAAGAGAGGTTTTGGAATTTTCCCCTCCTTCACTAAAAGTTTACACCTCTTCTTTGCCTTATCCGGGAAAGGTTATTGAGTTAGTAGGGGTTCATAGAAAGCGGGAAGGAAAGGCAGCAGAATTACTACTCTATCCAATTCAGTATCTCCCAAAGGAGGGTCTGCTTCTATTCTATAAAAAGATAAAGTGGGAACTGGAATATGAGGAAATTGATTTTCCGGTAGACGGTGAGAAGACGGTGGATAGATTTGAATATCTGATTATCACTTCACCACCCCTTGATACAATCTTTCAAAGGCTTGCGGACTGGAAGCAAATGAAGGGTATCCCTTCTTCATTGCGGACTGTCCAATGGATTGAGGCGAATTATCCCGGAAGGGATAGACAGGAAAGAATTCGAAATTACTTAAAGACTTTGCCTGATTCTGGGGTGAAATGGGTCCTCTTAGGTGGCGATGTTGATATTATCCCTTGTCGTTATGCCTATGCGATGACTTGTAGTGCCTTTTATCACCAGAGGGAAGACCTCTTACCCTGCGACCTATACTATTCGGATTTGGATGGGAACTGGAATTTTGACGGTGATACCATCTTCGGCGAGGTTGGGGATTCAATTGACCTCTATCCTGATTTATATGTTGGGCGGGCACCGGTGAATACAATCAGTGAGGCACAGGCATTTGTCAATAAGACCTTAACCTATGAGAAGAATCCGCCTGCGGATTACATAAGAAATGTCCTATTCTTTGCCGAGGTCTTATGGTCAAATCCTTATACCGACGCCGGAATCCATAAGGACAAGATGGAGAGGGAATCGTTCGCTTCCGATTTCAATATTACCAAATTATATGAGAGATTGGGAAATGAGAACCGGGAGGCGGTTATGGCAGAAATCCGTAGGGGAAAGAATTTGGCAAATCACGATGGGCACGGCTGGATAAATCTGATGAGCACCGGGGTCGGTTCACTTAATAATCAGGATATGGATACGATTACCAATCCGGGAAGGTTTGGTATCCTTTATTCAATTGGTTGCTGGACATCCGCATTTGACTACGATGCGATTGCCGAGCATTATATCTTTAATCCAAGAGGCGGGGGGATTGGTTTTATCGGTAATTCCAGTTATGGCTGGGGTTCTCCAGGGAATCCGGGTTTTGGTTATTCGGATAAGTTTGACAATCGTTTCTTTTATGAGTTATTAAAAAATAACCGCAGTTTAGGTGAGGCACTCGCCTATGCTAAGATTCATTACATCCCCTTCTCCCGGCAGAAGAATGTCTATCGCTGGCATCAATATCAGGTGAATCTTTTGGGCGACCCAGAGATTCGGGTCTGGACAAAGGAGCCGTGTTCTTTAACTGTCCACTCTCCAACGAGTATCCCACGCGGGGAGAGCCGAATCCAATTTAGCGTCTCTTATGAAGGAAGACCGGTTAAGAATGCCTTGGTCTGTTTGATGAAAGATGAGGAATCTTATGACCGGGGATTCACCGATGATAAAGGGGAGGTATTTTTAAGGGCACAGCCGCAGAGTCTGGGAGATTTTTCCCTGACGGTTACCGCTTCCAATTTTTATCCGATAGAGAGAAGAATTCCGGTGGTAAGCGGTGGTTATGTCAACTTTGAGGGATTTTTGATAAACGACTCACTTGGTAATGATGATGAATAGCGAATCCTGGGGAAATAATATTCTTGGGGGCTTTCTTCCAAAACTCCGGAACCGAGCCGGTAAATAATATTAGGATAGTCTTACACTCACCAGATACATCGGTTGTAATTGACGATTCAACCGCAGAAATTGGTTCTCTAAATCCCGGTATGGGCATAACTATTCCCAATGCCTTTCAATTGACGATTGGAAATACTCGGGATGGAGATTGCATCAAATTTGATTTAATAGTGAGGGTAGATTCAGAAAGGATTTATAAGCCATCACTTCTAATCGGAACACCTATCCTCGCAGTCCATTATCCAGAGGTGAGAAATAAACCATCCCTCCCCGGACAGGAGAAGAGAATCAATATCTCCCTTTATAATTCTGGTTTCGGATGGGGGCACTCTACCTGGGCTCGCCTTTTCTCAATTGACCCTCACATAAGAGTCCTTTCACCGGAGAGTCTATTTTATGGTGAAATCCCGCCAAAATCTCTTCGGCAAATCCCTGATACCTTTCTCATCAATATCTCTCCCTCCTGTCCCGGCTCTTATTTAGCAAGGTTGCAACTGACGATTCAATGCCAAGATGCAAGATTTTCTGATACCCTCCATCTCTTGATTGGTGAGGCAGGATTTTCTGACGATATGGAAAGAGGACCTTCTCTTTGGCAGACCGGAGGTAGTGGCAATCTCTGGCATATCTCTTCCCGGCGCGCCAATTCGGGTAATGCCTCTTGGTATTGTGGGGATGAAGGGACCGGCCGATATAATAATAATATGAACTGCTGGATTCAGACCCTTCCCTTTATGGTTGAGGAGAACTCCTATCTTAAATTCTGGCGCTGGTTCAAGGTTCCCAATTACGGTGTGGATGGGATATATGTCATAATCATCAAAGGAGTCTCTGCCTGCACCCTTGATTTCATCGGCACCGGTGGGGCACTCGGTCGCTCTGCGCTCCCGCACGATGTGAAAGGTGAGGATAAGGTAATTGAGAATGATTGGTGCCAAGAGTTTTATGACCTGTCTTTCCTCGCGGTTGGCGAGACGATTCAGGTAAAAATCGCTTTTAAGAGTGATAATGACGGTAGTGTTGGAGAGGGATTTTATATTGATGATGTTGAGATTAGAGGCGCAATTCCTCTGCCACCGGTCCCGGTAACGGAAATGATTCCTCTCAATGATTTTAAGATTAGAATCTATCCCAATCCCAGCCATCAGGGATTAAATATCTCTTGGGACCAAAAGACTACTCCTTTTGAGTTAAAGGTCTACACAGCAAACGGTTCTTTAATAAGAACCTTCTCCGGGAATGATAAAGGGAATATCTTCTGGGATAGAAGGGACGAAAGAGGTAGGAGAGTTCCTTCTGGTCTATATTTTCTCATCCTTAAATTGGCCGGGAAGATGAATCAATCAGTGACCAAGGTCATTCTTCTCCAATAATTTGGCACTGATTTCAGGATTCTGAGGATGACCTTTTCCTTTATATTTCCTTCCCCTAATCCGCCTGAGGGAACCGCAGAGAGGCGCCTCTCCTGTGGTGCCCAATACTTCTTATATCCCAATTTTGAATTTTTACAGATTGCTAATTTCCTTCAGGAAGGGGAATTTTCTTACTTTGATGAAAGGGTAGAGAAGATTGAAGATGAAAGGTTAGGTGATATTGTCTTCCTCTACACACCCTTAGAGGTCCCAAAAAGGAGGATA
>JBBIHO010000179.1:0-3818 GCA_037446935.1 Caldifarciminota bacterium
AACCCTCTGCTGATGACGGAGATAATGCTCCGCATTGATTAATAAGCCCAGATGCCTTTCTCATATCTTAATCCCCTTAAATCTCTTGCGGTAGGTCGCCAGTTCTCGGTAGTGGGTCATATCTAAATGGAGGGGAGTGATTGAGATATAGCCGGAATAGACCGCCTCAAAATCACTTCCCCGGTGCGGGTGATAATCCATTGAACCGTCAATTGTATAGTATCTTTCACCCCTTGCATTCCTCGTCTCAATTGCTATATCCTTATAGATTCGTTTGCCTAAGGTTGTTATCTTTATTCCTCTTATCTCTTTGTCGGGGATATTTATATTAAAGAGGGTCTTCTTTGGCAGACCTTTTCTTAAAATATCTTCGGCTAAGAAGCGAATGAAATCCCTTATCTTTTGAGAAAATTTGAATGAGTCTTTACTCAATACCGATAAGGCAAATGACGGGATACCCAAAATTGTGCCTTCAATTGCGGCAGCAACGGTTCCGGAATAGAGGACATCTTCACCAAGATTTGGGGAATCGTTTATCCCAGAGATTAAGAGGTCTATTTTCCGCCCGCCATAGCCTCTCTCGGACTTAAAGATCCCGTGATGAGAGATTAAGACGCAATCGGTGGGTGTCCCTTTCACTCCGAACCAATTATCTTTTATTCTGGTTATCTTAATTGGTTTGCGTAAGGTGAAGGAATGGCTTGCCGCTGATTGGTCGGTGAGTGGGGCAACGACATTTGTCTCTCCCAAATCGGCAACGGTCTCTTGAAGGAATTTTAAGCCGTAGGAATCAATTCCGTCATCATTCGTTAAAAGAATAATCTTCTGAGACACTTGTTAAATATTAGATTTTGGCTATTGGGCCAAGTGCCTTTAATTTATTAGTGAAATCTGCAACTACCTCAGCAAACCTCTTCCCTTCGGATGCCGAAATCCATTCCAAGCGGAGTCTCTCCTCTTCAATCCCCAATTGCTCTAATAGTCTTTGGAGGAGTTTCATCCGACGCAGGGTCTTATAGTTGCCGGTTGAGTAGTGGCAGTCACCAGGATGGCAGCCGCCAATAAATACACCGTCAAAACCCAAGGCGAATGCCTTTAAGACGAATGCCGGCTCAACATAACTGGAACACATCACCCTGATGATTCTGATATTTGGTGGATAAGAGATGCGGGAAGTTCCCGCCAAATCAGCACCGGCATAGGAACACCAATTACAGAGAAAACCAACTATCTTTGGTTCAAAGTTTTCCATATAATCCCCTCTTTTCTAAGATTGGGCTTGGGTCAACAGAGTGCTGTTCAAAACCCAAGATCTCTTCTTCCAATCCAAAGTTTATGCCAAGGAGTTGGCTGAAATATAAAACAGGGATGTTAAATCCCAATTCCCTCTGGAAGCGGTCAAGATTGTAAAGGCATAAAGGGCAGGAAGTGATAATTACATCCGCAGCCAAAAAACTATTGAGTATTCTCTTAACACATTCCAATGTCCCTCCCCTTTCCGCAAGCAAAATATAACCGCCGCAACAGTATTCAGAAAAAGGCGAATCAACAATCTCCGCCCCGAGAGAAGAGAAGAGTCTTTCCATTATCCCAGCATCAAAATTCATAACCTTCTTCGGTCGGGTCAAAAGGCATCCGTAATAGCAGCCGATTTTAAGACCGTTCAGTTTCTGATAACCCTTTATTCGCGCAAATCCAATCTCCTCTTTCAAGAGTTCTAAGTAATGTAAGACTCTAACATCACCATTATAGCCATCCATCTCATCACTAAGATAGGCGAAGAGTCTTTCTTTTATATCCGGGTTATTCTCCTGAAAGATAAAACTCTGGCTCCTTTTTAAGACATTATAGCAAGCGGCACAGGCAGTTATTAATTCTCTTCCGCCTTCCCTCTTTGCCTGGATTAAATTCCTGATCGGTGCGATATGAGCAGTAATATCATCCCGGGTCTCAACATATATCGCACCGCAGCAGTTCCAGGTGGTAAGTTCTTTTAAAGTAAATCCCAAAACTTCGGAAACCCTTCGCAAAGGTTCGTCAAAATTTTGGGCTTTGGTGAAAAGGGTGCATCCTGGATAATAGAGAAATTCCTTCATTTCGTATATTTCCGAAAGGCAGAGATGAAGAGTTGCTGGGGTGCCTCCTTCACCAGTTCTGAAGGCAAATTATCCGGAGAGGTAATTGGTTCTGTTTTATTGGTCATTAGATAAATTGAACGAAGGGCATCCGAAATCTTAAAATAGTCAATTGATTTTGGACAGCGGGCACCGCAAGAAAGACAGGAGGCGCAGAGCCAATAACCCCGGGAGGCAAATACCTGTTCCAATTGCCCGATTTGGAGAAAGAAGATGGTGGTGCGGGGTGGGATGTCCATAAATTTCGCCAAGGGGCAGGTAGCGGTGCAGCGACCACACTGAATACAGGCGGAAATCTTTTGCCCGCTCTTCTCTTCAATCTCTCTTATCGCCTCTAACATCAGAAGTGAATTATAAGGATAATTTTTAAGAAAGTCAATAAGACACCTTTCAGCAAAATAATCTGCCCAAGCAAGCCCTTAAAGGATGGCGAAACCTTGGCGCAGTTGTTGACTTTTTAGAATTTTCTGTTATACTAACGGATGCCTTTTCTTACTCTGCTACTGGTCAGTCTTATCTCTGACCCAAAGATTCTCCTCTCTCCGGATAAGAATTCCGTCATCATAAGTTACCAGACAGAGAAACGGGTCCGTTCCATCTTATTTTATGGCAAGGAAAACCCCTATGAGGATACGATTAAAGAGGAGCGAAGTGAAAGGGAGCATAAGATAACTTTAAGGGATTTGCATCCGGATGCCGAATACAAATTTTTGATAATGGTTAATGATTCCCTCTCACCACCTTATCGGTTTTTTACCCCATCCGCGGAGAAGTTTCGGATTATTTTAATTCCTGATCTAATGAATCTCCGTGGGAAAGAAAAGGAGGTCTTTAATTACAAAGAGGCTCTATCAAGAAGATTAAAAGATGCCCCGCCCAATTTAATGATTTCTTTTGGGGGAATCCCAAAGAGATTCCTGCCACCTCTTTGTCCTTATCTCTTTCCAGTAGTCTCTACTCTTTCACCCCCGGCGCAGTCCTTTGCCAATAGCAATTTATACCTCTCATTTTCCGCTTCCGAAGGACGGCGAACAGCCGCTTCCGAAGGACGGCGAACAGCCGAAAGAGATGAAGAAAGAGGAGATAATAATTTTTCTCTTCTCTTTCTGCCCCCCAGTTCATCTGATTCCCTTTGGGAGAAATTTCTTCCCTTAAATGATAATTTTGACATTGCCTTTCTTTCCAGGGGGAACGGTTTTTTACGCACCTATCCCGTAATGAAAAATCCTTACTCGCCTACCCGGCAAGGGCTCGTCTTCTCTGGTGATAAGGAGTATTATTCCAAAGAAAAGGAAGGGATTATCTATCTCATCATTCCGGATTATGAAAATCTCCTTCCCGTTCACCTGTGCGGGAGCAAAGCGAGCGAACCGAAGAATAATTATTATATTGCCTCCTTTCAGCCGGGTTTGGGGTTTGTTGAACTCATAAAGAGTAATAAGAGATTAGAAGTCGCGACCTACATATTCAATGAAGAATTGAATGAATTCTTTCCTTGCGATACCTTTATCATTGATAAAGAAAAGGAGGAGGAGGCAGTAAAGATTTCTAAGGTGCGGGTTAAGAAGGTGGAAGGCTACAGGGCGGAAATTCGCTGGGAGACGAATCTCACGACCACTCCGCAAATTGAGTGGGGGTTAGAGCCACAAAGATATATCTTCCGCTCACCACCCTTAGACATTG
>JBBIHO010000180.1:0-3814 GCA_037446935.1 Caldifarciminota bacterium
CAGACCGAAGGCATCCCAGCCAAATGGGTGGAGGACATTGTAGCCCTCCATCCGCTTGGTCCGGGCTAAACAATCACCAATCACATAATTCTTTATATGCCCGATATGTAAATCACCGGAAGGATAGGGAAACATCACCAGGACATAATACTTATTCTCTGGCTTCTGGGGGGTGCGGAAGATACCCGCCGCTTCCCATCTCTTCTGCCACTTCTTCTCAATTTCTAAAAAGTTATATTCTAATTTCATATTCCAAACCCTGAAGTAATTTTCGGATTTGTAAATTATAGTTAAGATTTGTCAGAAGTCAAATGGGTTTTGTATCGCTTCGGAATTGACAATCGTCCTTTATTCCCTTATAATTTCCTTTATGTTATTTAGAAGAAGCACCTTCTCTGGCGGGATAATACCAAAGGAGTATAAAGAGAAGACGCGGTCTTTACCGATTGTCACAATGCCGCCACCGAGCAGGGTGATAATCCATTTCTCCCAGCATACCGGCGCCCCTGCTACGCCAATTGTGAAGTTAGGGGATCGGGTAAAAAGGGGGGAGAAGATTGGAGAGATTGGCGGTTCAATCTCCGTTCCAATCCATTCCTCAATCTCCGGGGTTGTGAAAGAGATTTGTGACTTACCCCATCCAATCTCCGGAGAGCGAAGCCGAGCCTGTATTATTGAATCGGATGGCGAGGATTCACCCTGCCCGGATTTCTTCTTGCCTGGGATGGATACCCTATCAATCATTAAGGAGGCGGGAATTGTTGGATTAGGCGGAGCGGCCTTTCCTACCTGGGTAAAACTCTCGCCACCCAAACCAGTGGCGACTCTGATATTGAATGGCTGTGAATGCGAACCCTATCTCACCGGAGATGCCCGGACGATGATTGAAAATCCGCGCGCGGTCTTAGAGGGTGCGGAAATAATGGCTGAGGTCTTAAAGGCAAAGGTGATTATTGTGGCGATTGAAGAAGATAATCACGAGGCAATTTTGAAAATGAAGGAAGCAGCAAGAGAAGGTTTCTCTTCCTTAATCTTTGCGGTGATGAAAAGGAGATACCCATTAGGTTCGGAAAAACAACTGATAGCCTCTCTTCTGAAAAGAGAGGTCCCAGCAGGTAAACTGCCTTATGATGTCGGTGTCTGCGTTCAGAATGTTCAGACGGCCTTTGCGGTTTATGAGGCGGTGAGAAGGAATAAACCATTATATGAAAGGGTTATCACAGTGAGCGGAGACGGTGTTTCTTCTCCCCAAAATGTCCGGGTGCGAATCGGCACCCCGATAGATGATGTAATCTCATTTTGCGGCGGGTATAACGGAGTGCCAAAGAAGATTATCTGCGGCGGTCCCTTAATGGGCAAGGCAATCCCTTCTCCTGCTTTACCTGTGGTGAAGGCAACATCTGGTATTTTGATATTTTCTTCTGCGGAAAGAGAAGAGGTTGCGGAGTGTATAAGATGCGGTCGGTGTGTTGCTGTCTGTCCAATCGGTCTCGTGCCGACCTTTCTTTATCATCTGATTAAAAAGAATGCCCTAAAAAGGGCGCACGAAGAAGGGGTTAAGGACTGTATTGAATGCGGTTGTTGTGCCTATGCCTGTCCGGCCAAAATAAGATTGGTAGAAAGTTTTAAGATGCTGCACGATATGAGAAATAGATATGAACGAGACTGAGGTTTTAATTGTCTCTTATGCGCCGCACATCCGCGACCGCATCACAGTGGAGAAGTTGATGTGGTCAGTGGTGATTGCCCTGCTTCCCGCACTTGTCGGTGCGGTCTATTTCTTTGGACTCCGGGTTTTAATGATTATTTTCCTTTCGGTCGCCTCATCGGTTATTTTTGAATTTTTGGCGCAGAAGTCTTTTGGGAGGAAGGTGACGATTTATGACGGCAGTGCCTTAATTACCGGTCTCCTTTTAGGTTTCAACCTACCACCCGCCTGCCCTTATTTTCTCCCGGTCGCAGGCTCTGCCTTTGCGGTGGTGATTGTGAAACACTTCTTCGGTGGTTTAGGCTATAACTTTGTGAATCCGGCATTGGCGGCCCGTGCCTTCTTGGTCGTCTCCTGGCCTTCTTTTATGACCAAGGGATTTATTCCGCCGCGCTTTGGCTCTCTTTCCGGTATTGACGCCCTAACCCAGGCGACTCCGCTCACTCTCATAAAGGATACGAAGACGCTCTCTCCTACCGCATTGGCGGAGGTGATAGATAAATTGAATTCTTGCGATGCAATAAGGAATCTCTTCTTTGGTAATGTCGGCGGATGTCTCGGTGAGACATCCGCCCTCCTCCTCTTAATCGGGGCAATCTTTCTCCTTTTAAGTAAGGTGATTGACTATCGGATTCCCCTCTCTTATCTCGGAACCGTCTTTTTAATCTCCCTGATTAACTTCCTCTTTGTCAAGCCGCAACCTTCTCCTTTATTTCATCTATTTTCTGGCGGGTTAATCCTCGGCGCCTTCTTTATGGCAACCGATTATGTGACGACACCAATCACCCCAAAAGGAAGAGTAATCTTCGGTGTTGGCTGTGGTCTAATTACAATGCTCATCAGATTGTTCGGCGGTTATCCGGAAGGGGTCTCATACTCCATACTCTTTATGAATATTATGACACCATTGATTGAGAGGTGGACAAAACCGAGGGTCTATGGCTATTAGGAATTCCGAGTCCGGAAAAAGCGGAGGCAAATCAATAATTGTCTTAGGTATTGTCTCAGCAATTTCTGCTTTCCTCTTGGCTTGGGTTTATATTGCCACCTCTCGGAGGATTGAGAGGCAGAAGATTCTTGCCATCAATTCCTCCCTCGCCGAGGTGTTGCCACTGGCGCAGCGGTTTGAGAAGATAGAGACCCTCCCGGTCTGGATTGGTTATGATTCCGCCAATCAGAAGGTGGGTATTGTCTTTAGTGCTTCCCCGCGTGGCTATGGCGGACCAATTGGTATCCTCTGCGGTGTCCAGCGAGATGGTAAGGTGGCAGGATTAAGAATTGCCACACCCGGGGAAGGTTTGAAAGAGACCCCCGGACTTGGGTTAAAAATCCGGGAGGATTTTTTCCGACAGCAATTCATTGGCAAAGAGAAGGAGGAGATAAGGATCAAGCGGGAAGGCGGAAGGATTGATGCAATCACCGCTGCGACCATCTCTTCCAAGGCAGTTGCCGATGGGATAAGGGAAGGTATTGCCCGCTACGAGGAATTCCTGAGATGAAGACGATTAAAAAGGGCCCTCCCCGCATCAGGTATCTTTTAGATGGCTTGGTGCGAGAGAATCCGATTCTCATTCTGATGATTGGTCTCTGTCCGACCCTTGCCACCTCGGTCACCGTGCGCGATGCGGTGGGGATGGGAATTGCCGCCTCCTTTGTCATCATCGGCTCTGAGATTATCGTCTCGCTAATCAGGAAGGTTGTCCCGGACAATGTTCGGATTCCGGTATTTATCATAATAATATCAACCTTTGTCACCATTGTTGATTATGTCTTACAGGCATACCAACCCGCACTCTATCAGGCATTGGGTGTCTTCGTGCCTTTGATTGTTGTCAACTGTATCGTCTTGGGTCGTGCCGAAGCCTTCGCCTATCACCATGGTCTATTTGACTCATTCCTTGATGGCTTGGGGAAAGGTTTAGGTTTTATCTTAATTTTGTTCGTTATGGGGTCAGTAAAAGAGATTCTTGCCTCCGGAACATTCTTTGGCAGGTCAATTGGGATTCAATTTCTCCAGAGGCACGGAATCCTCTTTATGATATTTCCTCCCGGTGGTTTCTTATTAATTGGTATATTGAAGGCATTAACGAATAAATATATTAAACT
>JBBIHO010000181.1:0-1417 GCA_037446935.1 Caldifarciminota bacterium
GGCGGAGTTTATAAATACTACCTGCCCGGAGTGTCAAGGAAAAGCCTTGCGGGACCCGGATACAATGGATACATTTGTTGATTCCTCCTGGTATTTCCTGAGGTATTTAGACCCGAAGAATCAATCCCTTCCCTTCACTTATGAGATGACGAAGGTTTGGTTGCCGATTGATAAATATATCGGTGGGATTGAACACGCTACCGGACACCTAATCTTCTTCCGGTTTTTCACCAAGGTATTATATGATTTGGGTCTCTGTGCCTTTGACGAACCCTGCGATTCCCTTTTTACCCAGGGGATGGTCTTCTTAAAAGGTAAGGTGATGTCATCTTCTAAGAGGCATGGGGTTTGGGTTGGTCCCTTCTTGGATGAGCACGGTGCCGATGTGGCAAGACTCGCAATCTTATTTGCCGCACCCCCCGAAAAGGATACCGACTGGAAGGATGAGTTAATCACCGGCACAAAGCGGTTCTTAAACCGGGTCTTAAGATTATACGAATCTAATAATTATCAAATAAGCCCAACTTATACCAACAAAAACCCTTCCCGAGCCGAAAGATTCTTATACATTAGACTGAATCAAACGATAAAGGCCGTGCGGGAAGATTCCGAAAGATTCCAGTTCAATACCGCCATCGCCCGATTGATGGAATTCTTAAATGACCTCTACAACTTTCCGGAGAAAGAGAGCCAAGTCTTTAAGTTCTCCCTCTATAATCTCATCATCCTCCTCTCACCCTTTGCCCCCCATCTGGCAGAAGAGATATGGGAAAGGAGCGGGCAGGAGGCCTTCGTCTGTCAAAAGAGGTTTCCCGATTATGACCAATCGGCACTTGCCTTCCCAGAAGTAGAGATTCCGGTGCAAGTGAATGGTAAACTCCGCTCAAAGGTTTTCGTCCCATTAGGAACCGCCGAGGAAGAGGTCAAAAGATTGGCATTAGAAGACATTAGGATTAAAAACTATATTGCCGGGCGAGAGATTAAGCGGATTATCTACATAAAAGATAAACTCATAAATATCGTCCTGTAGTTTCATACCTATCTAATTTTACCGTAGTGGTAGCGGTAGTAATAATAGCGCGATTGAGTTAACTTCACCCCGTTAAGCACACATCCGAATATCTTCCCGCCAGAATTTTTAATCGTCTCCATTGCATCAACTACCATCTCCTTCTTCGTTTTCTGGGAGTAGCAAACGAACAAAATCCCGTCAACCTTAGAGGCGAGGATAGAGGAATCCGCAGCAATTAGCACCGGTGGTGAATCAATAATCACATATTCAAACCTTTCGCGCAAAGATTTGATAAGTTCGTCCGTGTAGTGGGAGTTTAGTATATCCGCTGGACTCGGAGGAGTGCCTCCCGCTGGTAAAAGATAGAGATTTTCAATAAAGGTGGGGCAGATTGGAACCAACCCC
>JBBIHO010000181.1:1427-3782 GCA_037446935.1 Caldifarciminota bacterium
AGACGTGTGCTCTTCCGATCTTGCCATCCGGAGACTGCGTCAACCGATTGATTATGGCATCAGTTAAACCCGGCACCCTGCCCTTTCTAAAGAGACCGTGGAGAACCGGTCTCCTTAAATCAGCATCAACCAAAAGGGTCTTTTTACCGGATCTTGCCAAAACCGATGAGAGATTTAATGCAACCGTTGATTTCCCCTCCCCTGCCTGCGCAGAAGTGATTAGGATTATCTTTGCCTTTCTTTCGGCCGTGGCAAAAGAGAGAGCGGTCATTAAAACCCGGAATCCTTCCCCAGCCACGGAATCCGCATCTTCCGCAATAAAGAATCGCCCCGCAAGAGAATCTTTTGAAAAGAAGGCCTTGAGGTCAGGGAGAGATGCATAGACTGGCAACTCAATACCCTCTAAGTCCTCTTTTGTCTTAACCGTCGTATCAAAATATTCAACCGTGGAAACACTTACCAGCGAGAGAACTAAGGCAAAGATTAGCCCTAAGGAGAGATTCAATGGAACATTCGGTCGGACCTTCTTTGCCTCATATGCTAGGTCAACGATTCTAACCTTAGGAATTCTTCCTGCCTCTTCAATCTTCGCCTCTTCATACCTTTCTGTGAGGAGGGTATAAATCTTTTGTAGCACTTCAAGGTTTCTCTCTAATTCCTTCAGTTCCCTTTCTTCGGCGGGCAAACGATGAATCTCATCCTCATAGCGAGAGAGTTCTTCGGAAAATGCCATCTCCCGTGCCTTTAAGCGGTTAAGGTCAACCTCAAAATCCAAAAGTGAATTATACAACTTCTCCAAACGCGATAGGGGATTTATTATTCCTTCATAGACGCCCTGTTTATTCGCTTCCTCTTTCAGCCGAGTTTTGATCTCTGAGATCCGTTTTTCTAAGATTGCCAACTTCTGAGATGTGAAGTCTTGTGTTTCATCCTTGGGATTTACTGCCTCCGTTTCTATTTCCGAAGGACTCGGGAGGTAAGAAAGGAGCGGCCGTTCACGAAGTGGGGCGTTAAAAACAAAAGGCACACCGTCCCCATTGCGGAGCGAGAAAGAGGACTCACTAATCATACGGTCGCTTCGCTCCCGCACGATGTGTAGGTTAGCCCTTTCTACTTCCAATTCCGCTAATGCCTTTTGGAGACTGACAATAACCGGTGAAGAAAATTCTAGCAGTTGGGATGACATCCGGCATCTCTCCTTATCAATCAGAGACCGCACATAATTGACCTGCTCCTCTTGCCCCTTCCTTTCACTTCTCGTCTCTTCTAAAGAACGTCGGATGGCGGCGCAATTACTAACCAATGTCTTCTCCTTCGCCTCCAAATCAGATATCCGCTTTTCCTCTTTATAAACCGCCAACCTTCCCTCCACTTCCCGCAACCGCCTTTCCACTTCTTGGGCCTGATTCTCAATGAACATCCGAACCTCCCTGATATCTGCCTTTTGCCATTCTAAGACATAATCCTGATAGGTCTTCGCATAGGAATTCGCAAGGGAAACCGCTAACTGCCTCTCCTTTGCCTGAATTCCTAAGATAATCAAATCGGTCTCCCGCGGCACCCTTAACGAAAGAGCCTTGACTAAATTCCTTGCCTCTTCTATCTCCGGAAGGTAAGGATGCGGATTATGCAATTTCTCTCTAACATCTTTCGGGAGATGATGGAGAACCCTCCGGGCAACCGTAAGACTGCGTAGCATTTCCATATGATTCCTTTCCGGTCTTTTGTTTGTAAAGAGAGGAGACCTCTCACCTAACAGGTCAAGCTTCTTATCTTCTTCAATTAGAAGGAGACAGGAGGCATAATAGAGAGGCTTCTCTTGCACCGTGACAAAGATTGTCACTCCCAGGCAGAGGGAGAAAGTGAGAAGCGCCAGCCTCTTCCGCCGTGACACTTTGGCAAAAAAATCAAGCAGTGTCGTCTCTTTTCTTTCTCTCATTTTCTCATATGCAAAATGGTGATTGCTAAATTTGTCGCTACTGCGACCGTTGTTAGCAACGGTAAACTCTCCTTAAAGGAAGCGAAGAAGGAACGGGGTATCACAACGACATCACCCGGAGATAAAAAGCACGGCTTGCCATTGAGAGAGACACCTCTTTTCTTACCGGTTTTGCCATCAATCAAACTTATCTTAGAAAGGTTGGCATCGTGTGTTGGACCACCCGCTTGGGATATCAATTCTAAGATATCTGGCGCGCCCGAGAGGTAATAAGCACCCGGTCTTTTCACCTCTCCCCAGATAGCGACCCTTATACTACCACCGAACAGTGCTGGCTGGGAACCTATCTCCTGACCGCTCACATACCTCCCCGCAAAGTCCGCCAAAAGGTAAAGGAAGATAAAAGAGGGTGCAAA
>JBBIHO010000182.1:0-3777 GCA_037446935.1 Caldifarciminota bacterium
AAAACAGGGGGTTAAAAATGTAAAGAGTTAATATATTGACTATATTTCAAAGAAGTGGCACTTCGCCACTCACGGGATTTACCCGGTCCTTAATAATATTATACCAAGAAAATAAAAATAGTCAAGATTTGTTCATTTTGCCTGGCAAATTCAAAGAAAAGAGAGATGCGGATGTAAATTTTTTCTCTACGGCAACTCTTGACAGGGGGTTATTTATTGGTAAAATATCCATATGATAATAATACTCTTTGGACCGCCGGGATGCGGTAAGGGAACGCATGCGGAGATTTTGAGCAAGCGCTGGAATCTCTTGCCGGTCGCTACCGGTGAAATCTTCCGGCAGGAGAGAGCGAAGGGAACCGATTTGGGAAAGAAGATAGAAGGATTCTTAGATTCCGGTCAACTCGTCCCGGACGATATTGTCTTAGAGGTGATACGAAGGTATCTCCGTCAGAATAAGAACCGCGGATTTATCTTTGATGGTTTCCCCCGCACACTGACCCAAGGTTTGGGATTAGATAAAATTCTCCGAGATTTAAATAAAACTATCTCCTATGTCTTTCTCTTAGAAATCTCCGAGGCGGAAATTATCCGCCGCCTAACGACCCGGCGAGTCTGTCGAAAATGCGAAAAGGTCTATAATACCGAATTCTCTCCTCCGGCAAAAGAAGGTATTTGTGATGTCTGCGGTGGCGAGGTCTATCAAAGAGAAGACGATAAGGAAGAGACGATAAGAAAAAGAATAGAGGTCTATGAGACGCAAACAAAGGATTTGATATACTTCTACGAAAAGAAAGGGCTCCTCTACCGGATAAACGGCGAATTGGGGAAGGAAGAAGTCCAGCGTCTGCTCAATGAAATAATCGCTCGCTCCGCTCCCGCACAAGGGAATGCTCAATAAACAATTATGCCGCTTTATATAAAGTCAGAAAAGGAAATTGAGAAGATAAGGGAAGCCGGAAGGATTGTTGCCGAGGTCTTAACAAAAGTAGCGAAGAGAATAAGACCCGGTGTCTCTTTGAAAGAACTGGAGGCCTTCTGTGAGGAGTTGATAAGAAAGCGAGGCGGATTGCCAGCATTTAAGGGATATAAGGGATTTCCCGGTGCGGTATGTATCGGAATTGACGAGGAGATTGTCCACGGCATCCCCAATGGGCGACGGTTAAAAGAGGGTTCTATCTTAAAGATTGATGTTGGCGTGATTAAAGACGGTTATTATGCTGATGGGGCAAAAACTTATCCTATCGGCGAGGTTACTCAATCGGTCAGGAAGTTAATTCAAACTACCTACTCTGCCCTCCTTTCCGGAATCAAAGAGGCAAAGGAAGGAAAAAGGATTGGGGATATTAGTGCGGCAATCCAAAAGGTAGTAGAATCTGCTGGTTTTTCAGTCGTGAGAGACCTGACCGGTCACGGCGTCGGCTTAGAATTACATGAAGAACCTCAGATACCTAACTTCGGAAAGGAAGGGAGAGGGCTTCTCTTATCATCCGGGATGACCTTAGCGATTGAGCCAATGGTCGCTATGGGTTCTTATGAAACGGAGACCTTGCCCAATGGCTGGACGGTTATTACAAAGAATAGACTCCCCTCCTGCCATTTTGAACATACGATTCTTGTAACCGATGGCGAACCAGAAATTTTGACCGCTGACGCTTCCGAAGGACTGGCGAAGCCAGAAGTCCATGCGAAATATGAAGGCTAAAAAGGATTTAATTCGTCTTGATGGCACAGTGGTTGAATCACTGCCCAATACGATGTTTCGCGTCCGCTTAGATAATGGACATATTGTCTTAGCCCACATATCGGGCAAGATGCGGTTGCATTATATTAAAATCGTTCCCGGGGATAGGGTGGCAATTGAATTTTCACCCTACGATTTAGACCGGGGAAGGATTGTTTACCGATATAAATAGGATATGCGAGTAAAACCATCAGTGAAAAAACGGTGCGTGCACTGCCGCATCGTTAAAAGAAAAGGGGTGGTTCGGGTCGTCTGTAAAAGAGACCCCACCCATAAACAGCGCCAGGGATAGTAGATAAGTAGATAAAAGGAGGTGCGATGGCGATTGTTGATATAAGTGTTGTGCCAATCGGCACAAAGAGCCCTGGAGTGAGTGAATATGTGAGGGAAGCGGTAAGACTCATTTCCGAGAGCGGATTAAAATATCAAGTCTCGCCAATGGGAACAACGATTGAGGGTGATTTGAATAGAATATTTAATCTCACACTAAAAATCCACGAACGGCTGATCTCTCTTGGCTGCCAAAGACTCCTCACCACAATAAAGATTGATGACCGAAGAGATAAGAGCCAAACAATGGAAGAGAAGGTCGCAAAAGTAAAAATGGGAGGTAAATGATTATGCCATCACTCTGGGATAAGGTGAAGGGATGGTTAGAAGATACGACCGAACAGGCATTAAAAGAGGCCGAGGATTTGAGCAAAAGGGGGAGGATAAAGATGCAAATCTTCTCCCTCAACCGCTCAATCAAAGAGAACCTCACCGAGCTGGGTGGTCTCGTCTACCAACTTCTAACCAATCAGGAGAAGGTTGAAGATAATCCGAAGGTTAAAGAGATTATCGGAAAGTTGAAAGGCTTAGAGGAGGAATTAAAAAGGAAAGAGAAGGATTACAAGGCAATAAAAGAGAAGAAATAGAATCTTTTAAGAAGAGATAATCCCTCCCCCAAGGCAGATTTCGCCATCGTATAAGACGACCGACTGTCCTGGTGTGATTGCCCATTTTGGCGTCTCAAACCGGAGATAAATCTTATCCCTTCCGATCCTCCTAACGACTGCCCAACTCTCTTCATCTGTATGCCTTATCTTTCCCTTCACCCGCATCCCATCCGGGATTTCTAAGAAGAGGTTCAATTGGTCGGCAAAGAGTTCATATCCATAAGCATCCGCCTCTTCCCCAACAACTATCGCATTCTTTTCCCGGTCAATCTTTATCACATATAACCTTTTGCCAAATCCTTTCCCTAACCGCTTCCGCTGACCAATTGTGTAATGAATAATTCCTTTATGCCTCCCGATTTCCTTTCCCTCTTTATTTAAGACCGGTCCGGCCTTTTCTCCTTCCGGATGGTGCTTTAAAAGGAATTGGGAATAATTCCTATTCGGAATAAAGCATATCTCCTGACTCTTTGGCTTTTCTGCGGTTATTAGATTTAACCGCCGGGCAATCTCCCTTACCTCCTCCTTTGAATAATCCCCTAAGGGAAAGAGGATTGAAGGAAGGAGATTGTGCGGGATGCGATAAAGGAAATATGTCTGGTCATACCTTAAATCCCTTGCCTTCTTTAATAAAAATTTCTCCTCTTTGACAATTCTCGCATAATGTCCGGTGGCAATATATCCGTTACCCAATGATTTTAATTTCTCTCTTAATAAGTGAAACTTTATCCACTGGTTACACAGGATACAGGGGTTAGGGGTTCTTCCGGCAAGATATTCGGAAAGAAATTGGCTTATGACCAATTCGGAAAACTCCTTTCGTAAATCAATAGTATAGTGTGGTATTGAAAGGCGCACGGCACAGGCACGGGCATCCTGGATGGCTCTTTCGCCACAGCAGACCCTGCCTTTTCCTCCGGTCTCCCAGATTAAAAGGGTAATCCCGATAACCTCATATCCCTTTTCCTTTAAGAGATAGGCGGCAACCGAAGAATCAACACCACCCGACATCAAAACAAAGACCTTATCCATATCGCATCACGGATTAGCAATTCTATCCTCTACCCGAAGAAAGTCAACTATGGTTGACAGAAA
>JBBIHO010000183.1:0-3696 GCA_037446935.1 Caldifarciminota bacterium
TCCATTCCAATAATGGCGTCAATAATATTTAAATCCGGTTTTCTTATCTCATAAATATTCACCAATGCCCGAGAGAAA
This sequence comes from Caldifarciminota bacterium, assembly GCA_037446935.1. Lineage (GTDB taxonomy): Bacteria > Hydrothermota > Tepidihabitantia > Tepidihabitantales > JBDRVQ01 > JBBIHO01. Next base: position 79 of record JBBIHO010000183.1, read on the forward strand.
TCGGATGGGTGCGGATAGCGGTAATGGAGTTGTGACTTTTCATAACCAACTAAAATTCCGAGCATATTCTTAATCGCCCCGGTTAAGAGAGTGAGGATGTGGGTCTTAAATTTGGGAAGATTGATTAAGATGTCACATTCAAGAATCTCCCGTGATACGGAAAACTCTCCCAAATCCTTAACCTTCACCCTTTTCGGATTTTTTGTGATATCACGAAATCTACCACATGCTGCCTCCTTTATCCCGGTCACCTCCGCTACCTTTTCCTGAACTCCCTCACCAGCAAGACTCGGATTATCGCCAACTATAACCTCTCCTCCGGCTTCTAATATATATTCCACTACCGGTCTTATAAATTTCGGGTCGGTCGTCACCCCTTCCTCCGCTCTCCGGCGGCTGAGCATATTCGGTTTTATAAAAACCCTCTTATTCTTGAAATCAAAAGGAAAATCTTTGAAGATAACCGGAATAAGTTCCTTCACATCTTCGTAGGTGGCTTTATAGACTCTAACTTCACTCATCCTGAGCCTGTTACCTCTTAAAGAGAATTATCATAATCCCCAATAAAAAGAGATAGAAGGAAAAGAGATAAATCTTTCTCTTCCCAACCACTTTTCGGAGAAAGTAAAGGGCAAAATAACCTGAGATAAAGGCGAAGACCACTCCGATGACAACGGAGATTAACGGAAACGCGCCCGAATAACGAAGGAGTGAGTATCCCTCATAGAGACTAGCCGCAAAGACCGCGGGGATGCTCAAAAGAAAAGAGAAATCATAAGCCTCCTCGCCTCTGATTCCTAAGAGGAGAAGCAAAGAAATTGTCGCCCCCGAACGGGAGACCCCCGGGAGAATGGCAAAGAGTTGAAAAATACCGCAGAGAAAGGCATCACCATAACCAACCCCTTCCTTTCCTTCTTTACTCATTTGTGTTAAAAGGAGTAAAATACCGGATGAGAGAAGAAAATAACCGATCAACTTAATATCGGAGAAATATCTTCCCACCGCCTCTCTTAAAGGAATTGCCGCTAAGAGTGGTAAAGAACCAATAAATATCTTCAAAAAAAGGGAATAATCCCGTTCTCGGATCTTTGTCACTATCTTCTTAGAAAAGAAAAAAACGAGGGCAAGAAATGTCCCGAAATGGAGAAATACCGCATAGGTTAACCGCACAGCGATGGGAAATGAAAATATCTCCTCTAAGATTGCCAGATGTCCTGAAGATGAGACTGGAAAAAATTCGGTTAATCCCTGGACAATTCCCGCAATTATGATACTTCCATACCCCATCTGGAATCTAAAATCCTAATTTCGTCAAAAGATGAATCTTGCCGGAGAGGATATTTTGGGAATAAGGAATTGCATAAATGAATTCTAAGTAAGAATTTGTAGTTAGTAGTTCAAATCCGAAGCCATAACTGGCGTGAAGGTCTAGCCCGCCCGCAAGCGAACGCCCACCCCAATCAAAGAAGGGGAAGAAAAAATTATCCCCACTCGGCAACTTCAACTCCAAACGGTTAAGAAACACCAAAGAAGAAGGGAATTCCTCTTCCCGGAAGCCCCTTAACCTTTCTCTACCTCCTAAGTAGGTCTTCTCTTGCTCCAAGAGGGTATCAACAAAAATCCCCTCTCCAAAAAAGGCAAGACTCGGAATCACTCTCTTCAAATCAAAAAGGACCTCCCCTTTTAACACAAGACCACTCTTCAATGCCCGAAGCGTGCCTTGCGCCCTTCTATCCCCAGCATAAGAGAATAAAGAGAGGTACTCTCCTTTCCTGGGGAGGATACCTTCCCGGCTCTCCCAGGTTAACTCCTGCCCTAAATAAGAAAACCGAATATCCTCTTTTCTTTGTTCCCTCACCATTTCGTGTCCCAAAAGAAAAGAGAGTGTGAGAAATTCCTGGCTCATCCGAATTGCAAAACCTCCGTTTAGAGTCGTCTTCGCTCGCAATGTATCGTAACTCTTATGTTGAAAGTTAACGAATGCCTTATCGGTAAAGAAGAGGAGAGGCTCGGTATAGGATAGAAAGTATTCTCGATCCCGCCCCCTCCTCTCTACTCGGAGCACTAAGTGCCTCCGGGTATAAAAGAGATTGGTCAGAGCAACTGTGAGAAATCCTGCAAATTCCCTCTCCTTTGGTAGATAGGTGAAAAGAAGACCAAACTGCCTCTCCCTCCTTTCTTTAAGATGAATTCTCATCTCATATCCACCCTTTTTAGATAAGATCTCCAAACCCTTAAATTCCGTAGGATTCTCCCGGTCCGCAAGAAGCCTTCGGATCTTAGAACTAACCTTCCTTTCCGAAAAGAGAAAACCCTGCGGGAATTTCAGAAATCTCTTAAGAGTCGCTGCCCGGGTGATATTTCCTTGGAAAGAGATTGAGTCTATCCATACCGAATCCCCAGCCAAAATCTCCAAATCATATATTATGGTATCTCTTTGCGGGGCAAAGTTTTTTGGGCTAACCTTGGCAAAGGGTCTTCCTTCATCGGCATAGTATTGCAAAACTCTTTTTATGTTAAATTCCAACTCCCTTTCATTGTGAACTACTTCCTGAAACCTGCTCGGCAAGGTAGCTCTCGTTCCGTTAACCAAGCCCGACCATTTGAACTTTACCCTTTCTCCCTCCTTAATTATGAAGATTAAATGAACGCCTCGCTTCTTAAACACCTTCTTGATCTCAACCTCGGTATTCCAGAAGCCCTGCTCGCTGTAAAGTCTCAATATATTCTCTTTATCCCTTTCCAAGATGGAATCGTTCATCAATGAGCCTTTTTTGGAAAGGAGGGTGATATTCTTCAATCTCCGATTCCCTCGCAGTTCTATCTTCTCAATCCAAAGCGGTTCGCCTTTGCCCAAGGGAGCGGTTTCACTTCCCGAAACCTGGAAAATAATGCCAAAGAGGAGAAGGCAAAAAGACCAGACTATTACTTGGGTGGTGAACACTTACTGGAAGAGGTATGGTTTCCAGTTTTTGGGGACCTCGGGAATAGAATTTAAAAGAAAGGTAAAGATATGCGGCTTTTTTGGCAAACGCCGTAATTTCGCTGAAAAATCCTTTAAGGTTCTGCCGCCCTTTTTTGTATTACACTCCATACAGGCGGTGACCAGATTCTCCCAGGTATCCTTACCGCCTAAGGATTTAGGGATGATATGGTCGGTGGTCAGAGGAAGATTTGCCCGACCGCAATACTGACAGCGATAATTATCCCGACGAAAGATATTCCGTTTGGTTAAAGGAATATCCCGCCGCTTCACTTTAACATAGTAAAAAAGTCGGAGGACCGAAGGGAGGGGTAGCGAAAGATTCACGCTATTGATTTTTATTTCATCGTAGGCCTCAATCAATTCTGCCTTCTTCAGATACAAGAGGCAGAGTGCCCTTTTTGCCCCGGTGATGGTCACCGGCTCAAAATTCTGATTGAGAAGCAGGACCTTTTTGTTTAATTTCTCCGCGGGAGTCATCTCTATGGTTCTTCTACCTTTATCCCCTCAAACCAGAGTTCTTCTTTTATCTTGGATGCCCGACTCTCACATCGCTCTCTTTCGGTTCTTGCGTATTTATAATAGAGACTTTTTGGCGTTACCTTCTCATATTGGAGATAAGCGTTTTTCCATAA
>JBBIHO010000184.1:0-3628 GCA_037446935.1 Caldifarciminota bacterium
ATGATACACCTCCCAAAAGGAAACTTCTCTTTAATTGGAATCACACGAGGGGTAGTCTTTGTCTCCTCCTTTATTCTATCTTCACAGGTCTGTTTCCCGCACCAATAGACTCTCACAAACCCCGGCTTCTCCCTTAGAGACCGAATAAAATCAGTGAGGGTTTCCGCAAAGCTAATCCTCCCTTCTAAGAATTCCTTTGCCCTTTCAAAGATTTCCTTTTGAATCCTATCAAGCATCCGGGGGATCTCCTGGAGTGCAGTTTCACTTATTCTTTCGCGCCTCCCCCCTACTCTTTCACAAACCGTTATCTCCTTCCTTTGTAGTTCCTCCTCCCCAATCTCAATTCTTAACGGCACCCCGCGCATTTCCCATTCGTTAAACTTCCATCCCGGTGTCCATTCCTTTCTTTCATCAAAATAGACCTCGCCTTTTATCAGAGTGGAAATCTTATCTTTCAATTCCCTTCCCCTACTAATGACGACACTATTATCCCCCTTCTTAAAGATTGGCACAATTACTACTTTTATTGGGGCGACTGCCGGTGGCAGGATTAAACCCTTATCATCACCGTGGGTCATAATTAAGGCACCGATGAGTCTTGTGGAAACCCCCCAGGATGTCCCATAGGGATATTTCTCTTGATTATCAACATCCAAGTATTTAATTCCAAAGGCACGGGAGAAATTCTGTCCAAGGTGATGCGAAGTTCCTCCTTGCAAGGCTTGACCGTCCGGCATCAGTGCCTCAATTGTATATGATGCCTTTGCCCCGGCAAATTTTTCACTCTCCGGCTTCACACCGCAAAGGACAGGGATAGCTAATCTCTCTTCACATAAGGCAACATAAATATTTAGGATTTTTAAGACCTCTTCGTATGCCTCCTCTTCGGTTCTATGGAGCGTATGTCCTTCTTGCCAAAGGAACTCCGTAGTGCGTAAAAAGAGCCTGACCGATTTCTCCCAACGGCAGATATTTACCCATTGATTCAAAAGAACCGGTAAATCACGATACGATTTCACCCATCGGGCAAAAAGGGAGCAGATAATTGCCTCGGAAGTTGGGCGAACTGCCAGTCTCTCTTCCAATTCTTCCTCCCCACCGGTCGTGACCCAGGCACATTGAGGAGCGAAACCGGCAATATGTTCCTTCTCCTGATTTAAAAGGCTCTCTGGGATGAGAAGGGGAAAGTAGGCGTTTTGATGTCCGGTTGCTTTAAACTCCTTATCTAACACCTCCCGAATATTTTCCCACAATGCGAATCCATAAGGTCTAATTACCATACAGCCGCGCACCGGGGTGTAATCAGCAAGTTCCGCTCGGATGACAACCTGGGTATACCATTCAGCGAGAGAACTCTTTTTTACAAGTCCTTTCATAAATCCTTTGATTATAACCGAGAAAGAGAAAAAATCAAGTATCCTTGTTGACAATCGTTTTTAATCCCATTAAAATAATATACCTTATGATTATTGCGGCGGAATTACACGAAGGAAATGTTATAAAATTGGAAGGGGAATTATTCAAAGTGATTGAGGTTGAGGTTAAAGCCGGCACCGCCAAATTCGGCAGCCTTGTCCATGTGAAATTGAAAAATCTTGCAACCCATACCTTCACCGAAAGGCGATTTAACCCGGATGCGAAATTGGAAGATGTCTCCTTAGAAAGTGAGCTTATGGATTATCTATATTCGGATGGGAAGGATTTTTATTTCCTTCATCCCACAACTTATGAACAATATCCAATTCCCGCCTCAATGATTGGTAACTTCAAGGATTTTTTAGTCCCAGGTATGAAATTAAAATTTGAATTCTATGAGGGGAATCCGGTTAACCTTATTATTCCAAAGACGGTGGATTTAAAAGTGACCGCTACCGGTTCGGGAATCAAGGGTGAAGTTGATGCCGCTTATAAGGAGGCAGAGTTAGAAAATGGTATAAGAATAATGGTTCCCCAGTTTATTAAGGTTGGTGATGTGGTAAGGGTGGCTACTGATACAAAGCGGTATCTGGAAAGGATAAAGGGATAGGATTGATTGTTTAAGGGGTGATCTCCGGTCCCAGTTTTGCCCGATAGAGAAGAGCGATAATCGCCTTAAAGGTCTTGAATTCTAAGATCTCCTTTGCGACCCTTGATTCCTCTACCGCATAAGCAAAGGGACTTGCCTTTCCATAAGAGAGGATGAGGAGATTAAAAAGGATATGAGAGACTGCCCAGCCCAGGGCAATCCCGAAGAAGAAACTAAAGAACATATCAAGGGATTCAAATGACCAATCTGTAATGCTGAACAGGAGATTGGCAAAGAAGATAGAGAGAAATCCGAGGAGAATGAAGAGAATAGCAATCGCCAGTGCAGGAGAGATCCCGCTTATTTTCGCTAAGCCTTCATACCAAGAGACTGAGGCAAAAGCAGCAATAATCACTCCTATCATTTCAAATAGGGGTTTCCCCATCCCATTTCTACCGCGAATCGTCTGTAAGATAGCAAAGAAAAGGATGACCCCAATTCCTAAGATATCTACGCTATTCATTCTCACTCCTTTTCTACCCTTGCCACATCGGTTAAACTATCTTCCTCTTTTAATGTGATGAGCCGCACACCAATTGCCGCTCTACCGCATTCTCGGATCTCCCCTACCTTCATTCGCATCACCTGTCCTAATTTACTGATTAAGATAATATCGTCCTTTTCCTTCACATCAATTGCCCGGAGTAGGAAACCGCTCTTTTCTGAAATTTTGGCGGCAATCACTCCCTTACCACCCCTCCTTCGTATTGGAAATAGTTGATAATCGGTCAGTTTCCCGAATCCCTTTTCAGTCACAATCAATAACTTCCCTTCCTTCTTGACAGTTGTTCCATCAATCACCTCATCACCCTTTCCCAACTTTATACCAATCACACCCGCAGCCTGCCTTCCCATCTCGCGCACTTCCTTTTCCAAGAATCTAATCGCCTGTCCTCTTTTCGTAACGATTGTTATCTCATCTCCACCCGTAGTGAGAAAGGTGTCAATCAATTCATCTCCGGCTTTTAGTCCGATAGCAATTATCCCTTTCTTTCTTGGATTGGCAAAAAGAGAAAGGGCGTTCTTCTTTACCCTTCCCTGTTTCGTCACCATAAATACATAACCCTTTGCCTTGAAATCCTTCACCGACAAATAGGAAGTAATCCTTTCCCCTTTTTCCAATTCTAAGAGATTAACAATTGGTCTTCCTTTGGAGGCGAAGCTACCTTCGGGAATTTCATATACCTTCTGCCAGTAACACCTCCCTTTATCAGTGAAGAATAAGAGGTAGTCATGGGTGGTAGCGATTATTAATCCACAAGCAAAATCTTCTTCGGTAATCTCCAATCCCTGCCGACCGACCCCACCCCGAGCCTGCTTCCGATAAGAGGAGACCGACATCCTCTTTATATAACCCTTGTGGGTAATCATCACGCAGACATCCTCCTCGGCAATTAAATCCTCCAGGGTCAATTCCTCCACCTTACCAAAAAGAACTTCGGTTCTCCGAGGCGAGTTAAACCTTTCCTTCAAGGCGATGATTTCCTTCTTAATCTCCGCATTATCGCCGGCCGAGAAGATAGGAGTGCCTTTAAGCGGCTAATCTCCTTTATCTCTGAAAGA
>JBBIHO010000185.1:0-3537 GCA_037446935.1 Caldifarciminota bacterium
AGCTACTATAATGCACTATATAGACGAATTTCCACAACAAAATGGACACTACCTTACCATTTTTTGGACCCTTATAACGGCAAGATTGATGAGAAAAGTGATTAGACTAAAAACTCCTAAACAGATTAGGCTTTTGATTACTCTTCTAACCGGTAAAGAGATTAGGCTTTTAATTTGGCGAAAAATTTGGCGAAAAATAGGACCTAAAACACGGTAGAGGGGGCAACCCCCCAAAATTCATTAAAAATCCTGTAAGTTATGTCAAATCAAAGACTTATGGGTAAAAACCTGGCTTTGGAAACCAGAAATATATTTCTGGTAATATACTTCTGGAAATTTATTTCGGGTATTGGTAGTGTCCCGAAGTGACCGAAAGCGGAAGAGGCGCCATCCGGCTGGTAAGAGAAGAGATAAGATATCACCGAAAATGAAGGGATAAAGTCCTAAGGAAAAGACGCCCTTCGCCCCGACAAAAAGAGCATTGCCAGGGCAGTTGTTGGTATTCTTTTATCCCAGCCCCTTTCCGCCAGTAATCCGACAAGAAAGACGGCAACTAAAAATCCTAAGAGATAACCACCGGTTGGTCCTGGCAGCCGTCCGATGCCGGATGTCCCTCCGGCAAAGAAAGGTAATCCGGCACCTCCTTCAATAAGATAAAGAAGCACACTCAAAAATCCTCTCCTACTGCCAAAACCGATTCCAACCAAAAGCACCGCCAAGGTCTGCCCAGTAATTGGCACCGGACTTGTTGGTAATTGGATAGATATTCGGGCAGATAAGGCAATGAACAGACTGCCACCAATGATTAAGGCAATATCGTAAAGGAGTGTCCAGCGCCTTATTGATGGGCGGAAAAGCAAAAGATAAGTCATATAATAATTATCGGAAGAAAAATCTCTTTGTCAAATGGTTAATTTGAGGCAGGAGAGGCTCACCCGTCGGAAGCCAGCGGAAGCCTGCGGGCTGAACCATAAAGTATAATCTGGTGGGACCTCCGATATTACCCTCTCCTGCCTCATTGCCTAAATAACCTAAAATTATTCACACTACTTATACTTCTGCCACTCAATCTTTTGCCTTGCCTCGGGTCTTTCGGGTTTCTTTACCGAAATAAAATATCTGAAGCCTTTTTATGGCCAATGGTATTTAATCTTTTCCTTTCCCTTTTGTGTTTCCTCTTCCGACCAATTGAAAAGTCTTTTCATTACCTTCTCAAGGGCACCTTTGGGCGTCAGGCTAAACCTTCGGCTCTTCAAAAATGTTCCTTCTGTAGTAAGTAGTTGTATAGAATTATCAAAGAACTCTACGGTAAGGAAATTCATTCTCTTAAATAGAATCTCATACATCGGTCTCAGCCACAGTGGTTTCCGATAGCGGACGAAGATATAGAGCCCATAAAAACACCAATTAGCAATTAAAACCCAATAATCCCAGGTTCCCTTTCTATAATAAAGAGCCCCACCGCCGCCACCACTTACCAAATATTCGTATTTGGGCTCTTTGAGAATTATCTCTTCCTTATTATTGCTTAATAAGATTGATACTGCCAACTCGTGAATCCTTAAATTATCAGGTTCAAAATTTATCTCGTGAGGTTTTTTAGGCACCTTTCCAGAGTTCGCAAATATAACCTTCATCTTCTAATTCTTTAATCGTCTCTTCCGGGGTGCCCTCGTATTTAACGAATTTGGTTTTCATATACCGCCATCAGATACTAATCTTTTTACTACCAGTGTCTCCGGATCAAATTTAACCACATCTCCATATTTAACCTTTTTAGTAAAAATTGGGGAATTGGGTAGCTCCTGGTCTTCATTTAGAATTTGGGCTGTAAGATTTGCAGGAACGAAACTACTAATGAAGACGGCCATAACGATTATCTTTATTTTGTATAAATCTGTGGTTTACCATAAAGAGCATCTTAGTTTTTATCATATTAACTCCTTTTTAGAATGGGTCTTTATTAACCCTTCCTTCCAATATCGTAAATCCTTGGGTAAATCGGTGATAAATTTCACTATTCCTCCTAATTTTGTCTTCTCATTGGTGGTATAAAGACCGTCAAGGAAAGTGGATGCCATTTTTCTATCTTTGGTCGGCTTTTCTTCGCTACCCAATTCTGATTGCCATTTCTCCTTTTGTCCTCTACCAGCATCCATAGTAACAAGAACAAACTTTACCCGCGTAAGTATTCTGAACAGTAGGCTATAGAAAAATGTTTCAGTAAATCTACCATGAAAACTTGTCTTACAACTTATAATCGCTATCGGATAATTATCGCTACTATCCACGGCAACCAAGTCTATATCTCCCCATTCACTTTTTGGTTCGGACTCTTTGGTGGGAATAGCGAGATATTCATAAAGCCCTGGGTATTTTGCCTTGTTATCTTTAATCTCATCGCCGTGAATTACTTTAATTCCGTCCTTCTCTAATTCCTTATTTAGGTAATCAAAAACCCATCTTTCTAATTCTTTCCCACTTTTAGCAACAAAGCTTTGCCTTTCTTCTACTGTTTTATATGGTTTCATATGCCCCTTACCGGTTCTAATTTAAGTTGGTTTATTTTGGTTTCTTTTATTAATCTTTGTTTGGCAATCTCGCAGTAATTTTCGTCAATTTCTACGCCAATCCCTTTTCTTGCGGTCAAAACGCAGGCGATCAAGGTTGAGCCGCTTCCTAAAAATGGGTCAAGAATGGTATCGCCGACAAAACTGAATAGTTTTATACATCGTTTCGGTAATTCTACAGGAAAGGGTGCCGGATGACCAACTCTCTTTTTGCTTTCACCAGAGAAATTCCAGACGCCATTTGTCCATTCCATAAATTCACTTTTGGTTATATCCGATTTACCGCCGTTTTTCTTTCGCCATTCTTCTTTATAAAGCACAACGATAACTTCTACGGGCGCGATAACATAAGGGGCACGAGCCGAAAGCCAGGAACCCCAGGCAGTGCGGCGGGAGATATTCTGTTCATTCCAGATGATTGTTGAGTGGTATTTAAAACCAATCTGCTTTGCTAATGTGGTGATATCGGCACAGACGCTTTGTTGCCCACCCTTATTTTTATCCAGAGGGATATTTAAGCAAAATCGCCCATCGTCCTTTAAGACTTGATAACACCTTTTTAACCATTCGCCTGTAAATTCTAAGTAGTCTTTATAGGAGACCTTGTCGTTATAGAAATTATATCCGATATCAACATTGTAGGGCGGCGAGGTTATGACTAAATCAATGCTTCCATTTTCAATATAACTTGCTTTCAGGAAATCGTCATTATAAATTATTATTTCCGGGGTCTGAAAATATATATTATCACTATCTTTGATTAGAAATTCTTTTCTCCTTCTTTTGCTTGTTAAAGTATAAAGACTTCTTCTTTTCGGCATCACTTAATTATAATCCAAAAATGGCGGGATGTCAATTAGTCCTTCCACTATGATGATCTTTCGCATCGCTTTCCAATCAAGTTCCAAGATAACCAGTTATTGTGGTAATAAATCCTCGGAAATCATTCAGGTTCTGTTTCAAATTA
>JBBIHO010000186.1:0-2487 GCA_037446935.1 Caldifarciminota bacterium
CTTTTCCATTTAAGAAGATTCCTTTTAATAAAACACACATTAACATTCTAACAATTTTTGGCAATTAGTCAAGGAAGCGGAGATAAAAGATAAGAGTTTTTTATATTTTAACCGTATTCCGGATAAAAATGATTTTTAATTTCAATCTTTCAATCGCTTCCTGTTGTTTTAGAGTTAAACTTTCTTTCTCATCGGTCATCTCTTTTAGCAAATTTACTGCACTCTTAATTCCATCTTCAATAATCCCGCGGTGATTTATCATCTGACCGTTAACCATTCTCATATTCTCCGGGAGCATCGCCAATCGTCTCTGACATCCCTCCAATACCTTTGTCAAATCGGCAATCGCCTCCTCTAACCAATTCAACTTAAAAAATGCCCTTGCCCGTAAGGCGTAGATAGATTCAAAATCAAGTAACCCTTCTTTCCCCAACGCCTTTGTCAGGTCTTCAATTGCCCTTTCATATTCACCAATTTGAATAAATAACCCTCCCCGATTTTGATAGATGAGCGGTTCATTTGGGTTTTCCCTTATTGCCTTGAATAATCCGCCAGTGCCTCAAGATAAATTCCCTTCGGGAAATAGGCATTACCCTGATTCATAAGTGAGGAGGCATCTTCGGCATCGGTTGTAATTAGGTCTTCAATAAATTCTTCAAAGACGACCGCATCCCAGAGATTCTGGAAGAGTTCTATAAAATCCTCATCAAAAAAGACCTCTTCCCCATCAGAATACTCGGAATTTATTAAGAGGCGCTCATAGATTTTTCTCACCGTCTCAAATTCCCATTCCTCATCATAAGATTTATCTTCATGCTTCGCATGGACTTCGTGAGCGGGCAGGCGGAAATTAACCAAATCTCTGATCAGGTCAAGATTTAATAGCGCCTTTCCGTCAGGAGAGATTAAACCTTCTTTTTTTTAGCAAATAGAGAAGCCGTCGCCGAAATGCCCGTGCCTTCCTCTCCCATTGGAAATCAAATGGTGCATCGGAGCGTTCAGCCATCTTAAACTACCTCCACCTTCACCTCTCCTTCCTCGGTTCTTGGGAGAGCGACCAAATAACATTTATTTAACTTAAAAGGCTTCCGATAGAATGCCAATTCTTCCTTCTGGTTTTTAATCTCCTTTTCGTCTTCGTAGAAAATTATGGTCGCCCCTTCGTCTCCCGCAAACAGGAAATCAAAGGAATAGCTGCTTATTTTATGATTCTTATAGAGAATATCATAACTACCTTTGAAAAAATCAATTCTTCTTAATCGCAACGCCACTCCAATTGCCGAAGTAAAAATCCCTTTCCGGTCATCACGGTAAGTGAACTCTTTTCCAAAATATTCATAGACCTCATTAGCAGATTCTTTGAGCGAATCTTTTAGACTTCTTTTCGTTTTCCGCCCGGGTGCCACAACGGTAGCATCCAGCATCTTTTTAGGTTTTTCTACCACTTCTAATAAAACTTCATCGCCAAAACATAGAACTGCCCCATCGTCAATATCCAAGGAGACCATATAAACCTGTGCCTGACGTTTATAAGCCTCGCTGATTTTATTTGCTTTTTTCACTTCCAATACCAATTCTTTACCTTCCTTGCTGAACCATCGGGAATTGATGATAAAGTCGGCGATGCCCTCCCCAACCCAATAACCTTTATAAGTTATCTCAAAACCCTTCTGCCTTTCATAAGGAATCTTTCGCAGGCGCAGTTCGTGGGCTAATGCCTCTTCGTATTCCCCTTCCACATACCCTTCTCCTAAAATTCCAAAAACCTCCTTTGCTGCCTTCTCAACTTCTTTTAGCCAATCCATAATGCCTCCTTAGGAATTTAATTAAAGGCATAATCATTTTTGTGAAATAGGGAGTCACCCTAAATTATTCGTAATAAACTATATTCTATTTAATAACGACATATTCAGCGGTGGCGTGTGGCTCGGGAATGGGCAGGCTCTCTTCGCTTAATCCCTGAATATGCATCTCAATTGCCTCAAACATATTTTGCTCCGCTGCTTCACGAGTTTCACCGGTCGCCACACAACCCGGCAGGTCCGGAGAATATGCCGAATAGTTCTCGTCAGCCTTTTCAATTACAATAAGAAAACGATGCATAGTTATTCCTCCTCCCTTTTCTTTAATTGGGCTTGTTTTAATATACTGTTTAGAGTGCCGGGAGATAAATCATGGCTGGGGTGACCGGCAATTGTCACTCTCCCCGGTTTAGTGGGATGTTTATATTGCCAATGACTCCCTTTGGTTGCCACGAGATACCAGCCATCATCTTCTCTCAATTTAATCACTTCCCCTACCTTCATTTATTCGGTATTATATCTTAATAAACGGTATTGTCAAGGTGGCGCCTTTCATCAAAAATAATCTTCCGAAGAAAAATCTCCTCATTTCTTATCCGCTTTGCCCCCTGACAATTAAAATTGACCCTGATTTTTTAACCTTTTTTTAAGCGATTACAAAATCTCCTTAATTGAACAATTAAAA
>JBBIHO010000186.1:2497-3507 GCA_037446935.1 Caldifarciminota bacterium
TTTCTTCTCCATCTTTTTGGCTTTAAGGGGATTGCACCAACACCGCCGGCATTAAGTTTTTCCAATAACTTATCATTTTTACTTTTGGTCTTATTTCGTATCTTCTTCAAGAAATCGGTTAGTAGGTCATTTACCGCTTTCTTTCTGCTATTCGTAATTTTCGCCTTCTCAGAGAATAGATATAAATCATCTCCTGGATAAAGGGCGATCACCCACAATGGTCTTTTATTTTCATCTTTTCTTAAAATTGCTTCCCGATAGGTATGCATCTTATAGAGGTCACCAACTTTGTAGATTCCCCTCCTTTCTTTTTCTATGAGTTCTTCTATCTCTTTCTCCTTTCTCTTTCCTTTAATCAACTCTTTAACCTCTTCTATCCAATCTACTCTATATTTGGCGTCAAAGAGGATTAACTTATCTTTGCCAATCTTGAGGGCAAAATCGGGGCGAAGTCCAACTGAATAAGAATAGAAATCTTCATTTTTGCTAAAACCATAATATTTGTTATAAATTAAAGTTATTTCGTTATTAAATTCAATCTGGCATCCATATTTACGGATGTCATAAAGCCCTTTTTTTCTTCCCTTTTTTCCGATAACTTCCTCTAATATCTTCCACAACCTCAAAAAACACCAGTATTCGTAGAGTTTGGGCATATTGCGGATTGGGTCTTTTAAAAGTTTTTCTAACTCATCCGACAATAAAACTCCCCTGATTAAATCTATAAAGGCAGAGAATACCTGTTGGTAGCGGTATCCTTTTAATAAAACCTGAGAGGTTGCGGAGAAGGATTTTATGTCTGATACTTCTTGAAAGAAATCTCTATTCAGGACTCTATTCACATTTTTGTCTCTTATCTCTCTGAGGGTAGGCAAAAACTCTTTTTCAACCAAATCAATAAATCCTTTATTTCCGTCTCTTGTCGCTAATGACCTAAGATTTTCTTCAATAGCGTTAAGTTCTTGTTTAAGGTATTTCAAAAAGAACTTAACAAATCGGTTTGGGTAGGT
>JBBIHO010000187.1:0-3191 GCA_037446935.1 Caldifarciminota bacterium
CTGGCAGGGGACCTGGCCAAATTCGGCAACTGGCTGGAACGGTGTGACACTTGCCACTCCTTTCTATTTTAGCAACACCCCAGGAAGGAACCTGAGCATCCTCATTTTGAAGGGTTATCAAGGCTGGACTTCTCCCTATCCGACCTTCCGTTATACTTCCACTTCACCCAATTACCGGGGAAGAAGGGATGCTTCGGATGACTTTCAGCCAAGTTATTTATACGCTTCTTACAATCGGGCAAATCTCCGTATCTATATTGTGCCACCGGTTCTTAATGATATGGGTGTCAGCACACCTTACAATGTCCTCCAGTATCCAGTCGTTGCTACTGATTTGGATTCCTTCCGGGTAAGGGTCCGGAATTATGGTTCTGCCAATCAGACAAATGTGCCGGTAAGAATGACCGCTAACGACGCTGTGGTTCAGACAATCTATGTGAATGTTCCGGCCCAAAGTTATCTTGACACCTTCTTTACCTGGACACCACAGACTGCTGGCTCCTATAACCTAAAGTTCTTTACCCAACTTAGTGGCGACGAGAACCCGGCTAATGATACCCTCAGGCAGACCGAATATGCAACCACGGTTGTAACTTCGGTCTCCGAGGGATTTGAAGGAGTGACCGAGGTCTTTCCACCGACGGGCTGGGTAGTGCAGGACCTCGGTGGCTTGGGGACCTGGTCGCAGTCCGATAACCGGGCAAGAACCGGCACTTACAGTGCCCGCTGCACCGATGATGCAAACACAACCTACCAACCAAATTCCAACGATATCCTTATGACACCAATCGTTGACCTATCAAGCAAATCCAGCGCGATTTTTGACTTCTACCACTGGTGTTATACGGAGACTGGCTGGGACTCGGTAGTCGTCTATTATGCCACCAATGCTGACTTTGACAACCCCAATCCCACCTGGACAAGACTTGTGAAGTTTGAGGGCAATATCTCTACCTGGCAGAACTATAATACAATAGTTCCTACTACCAATCGGATGCGGTTTATGTGGCGGTTCTGGTCCGATGGCTCAATTCAATATGAGGGATTCTATCTTGACGATGTGAATTTCTATCCAGTTCCCAATAACGATGTTGGTGTCTCCCAACTCCTTGAAATCAAGACCATACCGCTTTCCGTCGGTGATGAGGATACCTTCCGGATTCGGGTTAATAACTACGGTTCAGTTAATCAGACCAATGTTCCGGTTAAGATGTTTGCTAATGGCTCTCTCGTTGATGAGATTGCGGTGGATGTGAATGCACTGAGTTACATAGATACCTCCCTGCGCTGGAATCCAAGTGCCTCTGGTCCTGCTACCCTGAAATTCTTCACCGACTTAGCCACCGATGAGAACCGGGCGAATGATACGACAACGACTACGGTGAATGTCTGCCCGGAATATCATACAGTTCCTTATGCCAAAGACTTTAATGAGGCATGGACAAATTCTACCAATCCACCTTTCTGCGGTTGGACGATTGTTGATGGGGGCAGTGAGAGCCCGCAGGTCATAAATGCGAATGACTGGCATCGCTATGTTGTTGCCACTCCTTCAAGGACCGTCGCGCGTATCTATTTCTCACCGGTAGAATGGAGTGATGATTGGTTAATCTCCCCCCGTTTCAATTTTTCAACCACTGGCAATTATTACCTTCGCTTCTGGCATTACTATAATGATTATAGCACAAGTTTTCCTGACTCCGGTCGGGTCTTAATCTCAACCGATGGTGGTGCAACCTGGCCAATTACCTTGGCACGCTTCTCCGATGCTGATGATTCCGGTTATAAGTTCTATGACATCTCCGCCTATGTCTCTGGTGAGGAGAATGTGAAATTTGCCTTCCACTATGTTGCCTATGATGAATTTTGGTGGTATATTGATGACTTTGAGGTTTTCGGATTGGTTGATGCCCAGGTATCGGAAGTCACCAGACCGGCGGATATAGAGGAGAAACGGGTGCCATTCATCCCGCAGGTGACAGTGGTAAATAACGGCAATGAGCCAGCGGATATCCCAGTGATTGCTGAGGTCTGGCAAGATACCGATAAAGGTATAATGGAAGAAGAAAGGAACCCAGCGGAATCTAATGCGAGAGACCTGTTGCCAGTTAGATTGGATGCCAAATCAATTGCTGATATTCCTTCTACGCAAAAACCCTTACCAAAACCAACTTACGGAAAAGATGTGGACCTTCTTAGCGAAGGCTTTGAAGGTGGTGTCATGCCGCCTACCGGATGGACACGCGAGGTTCAAAGCCCAGATAACCAGTGGCAAATTACAACCTATTCCGGTTATGTTCATTCTGGCACTTATGGCGCCTATTGCCCCTGGGGTTATAATTTAGACGAAAGGTTGATATCACCGGTAATTAATCTCGCCCCTTATGCCGGTAGAACAATCAAATTGAGTTTCTATTGGAAGACCAGTTATTACTGGTATGTCTCCCCTTACAATAACGGCACATTCTCGGTTGATGTGACTACGGACGGAGGAGCAAACTGGACAACAATCTGGACCGAAGAGACGACGACACCTTGGACGAATTGGACATGGTATAATGCCAACTTAGGAACACCGCTTGATTTATCCGCTTATGCCGGTCAACCGAATTTCCAGATAAGATTCCGAAATCTTGCCGATGATAACGCTGATTTAGCATTGGATGACATCTGCCTCTATGTTGAGCCAGCCCTTCTCTATCGTGACTCAACATCGGTTAATGTGCCAGGTGGTGGCGGAATTGCGGAGGTATTCTTTAGACCTTGCACACTACTCGCAGAAGGGGATTACTTGTTCAAATCCTATACAAAACTCCCCGGGGATATAATTCCTGGTAACGATACGATGAGTAAAGACTTCACGGTTGAAATAATACCATTGAGTTTAATCTCGCCCGCGGACGAAACACTACTCAACGATAATACGCCAACCTTTGAATGGGACGAGGTTCCTGAGGTAACCGAGTATCGGATTCAGATTGATATAGATGAGACCTTCCCATCACCGGTGATTGATACCCTGGTTGATATGAATACTTATACCGTTCCTGACCCACAGGCACTTCCTGAGAATACCTACTACTGGCGTGTCTGTGCCAATGCCCCAGGAACACCTGACCCATGGAGTGATGTCTGGAGCTTCACAATTGATGCTACCCCACCACTTGCCCCGATTTTATATTCACCCCTTG
>JBBIHO010000187.1:3221-3490 GCA_037446935.1 Caldifarciminota bacterium
TCATTTGGGGAAGCGTGACCTTTAAGAGGCGAAATGGTGGCGATGCCAAAATCTTTGATAATCCTGCTGTCAACTATACCTTAGAGGTTGACGATGACCCATTATTTACCTCACCGGCAATTCAAATCACCACATCGGAAACTACCTACTCCGCAACTACCCCATTAGCCAAAGATACTTTCTACTGGCGAGTTAAGGCAAGAGACGATGCTGGGAATGAAGGGCCATGGAGTGATGTCTGGGACTTCCGGATTGTCATCGCGCCGGTT
>JBBIHO010000188.1:0-3488 GCA_037446935.1 Caldifarciminota bacterium
GGCGGTTTTGTAAAAATTTGTTGTATGCCGAATACCAACCCGCCCTTAGATAATCAGTCTCTAATCAGTTTCGTTCGTTCAAAAAGCGAATCCGCAGGTTATGCTGAGGTTTTACCCATCGGTGCCGCGACAAAAGGAAGAAGGGGCGAGGAGATGACCGAAATTAAAGAGTTGGTATCTTCTGGGGCGGTTGCGGTTTCTGATGACGGAGACCCGATTGAGAATCCGCGCGTGATGCGAACCCTTCTTGAATACACAAAAATCTTCGGCATACCGGTGATTGACCACTGCGAGGATAAGGCGCTCACTGCTGGGGGCACAATGAATGAAGGGGAGGTCTCCTTTAAGTTGGGACTGAGGGGTATGCCGGATATTGCGGAGGCATCTTTTGTCTATCGGGACTTACTTCTTTGTGATTACACAAAGGGAAGACTCCACTTGGCACATATCTCCACCGCTCGCTCCATCAAATGCCTTGCCTGGGCAAAAAGGGAGGGGATTCCCTTCACCGCGGAGACCTGCCCCCATTACTTCACCCTTACCGAAGAGTCTCTCGTAACCTTTGACCCAAACTATAAGGTGAACCCGCCACTGCGGAGCGAAAGGGACCGGGAGGCAATATGTGAGGGTCTCGCTACCGGTCTGATTGATTGCATTGCCACCGACCATGCCCCGCACCTCTCCTTTGAAAAGGAGAGTGACTTCGTCTCCGCTCCTTTCGGGATAATCGGCTTTGAGACCGCCTTTTCTTTATCCTATGAGGAGTTGGTCCTGAAGAAATACCTCTCATTTGCCCAGTTGGTGAAGAAATTCACCTTAAACCCGGCAAAGGTCTTAGGAATCAAGCCGCCCTCTATTGCGGAAGGAGAGAGAGCGAATTTAGTCATCTTTAACCCGGACCGGGAATGGGAATATAAAGAGGAAGAGATTCTCTCTAAGTCTCAGAATACCCCATTTAAGGGCAGGAGATTAAAGGGTAAGATAGAGTTCGTAATTATGGGAAAGAAGGTCTTTGAGTTTTGAAGTATGGGGCTTGACAAAAGGAAGCCTTTAAGTATAATCGTTTAAGATGCTTGCTAAGGATACTCTAATCGCCAGGGTT
The DNA here is from genome assembly GCA_037446935.1 of Caldifarciminota bacterium. Taxonomy (GTDB): domain Bacteria; phylum Hydrothermota; class Tepidihabitantia; order Tepidihabitantales; family JBDRVQ01; genus JBBIHO01. The sequence goes on from JBBIHO010000188.1 coordinate 1,103, forward strand.
TTGGGAATTGCCTTAAATGTTGACCGCTTGATCCCAGTTAAATCCCTGCGGTTCTTTTCCCGAATCCTTTACTTCTGGTTATCCAATGAGATTAAAAAACTCTCCACCAACCCCAACCATATTAATTCCGAAAGGGTGGCGGAGGATTTATTTTATATGATGAAGGGGATGCTTGGGAGTGCCCTGCGCATCCATTGGACACGGAGTTCCCTTAATGCCTTTGTCCGGGCAATCTTCTTAAATGAAGACCTGAAAAGGATAAAGAAGGAGTGGGAGGAGAAGTATGGGGAGGGACCTCCTGGCTTTCTGGTGATTAGCCCGACTAAGTTCTGTAACCTCGCCTGTCCCAATTGTTATGCGAATGCGGCTACGAAGAGGGACGAGTTGGAATATTGGGTGGTGGAGAGGATTTTGCGCGAGGCGATGAGTCTCTGGGGTGTCCGTTTCTTTGTCCTTTCTGGTGGCGAACCCTTTGTCTACCGTTCAGAAGGGAAGGGTATCTTAGATCTGGCAGAGGAGTTTTCGGACTGTATCTTTATGTCCTATACGAATGGGCTCTTAATTTCAGAGGGTGTGGCACGCCGTCTGAGTGAGTTGGGCAATCTAACGCCCGCAATCTCCGTTGAGGGATTTGAAGAGACAACCGATAGTCGCCGGGGGAAGGGAACCTTTAAGCGGATCCTTGCGGTTATGGAGAGATTGCGGAGGAATAAGGTCCTCTTTGGTATCTCCCTCACCGCCACCCGATTTAATTGCGAGGAGATTCTCTCGGATGCCTTTATTGATTTCTTCTTTAATAAGATGGGCGCCTCCTATGGCTGGATATTCCATTATATGCCTCTGGGGCGGGATGTTGATGTCTCCTTGATGCCGAGCCCGAAACAGAGGCTGTGGATGTGGCAGAGGAGTTGGGAGATTGTGAAGAAGAAGGGTATTATGCTCGCTGATTTCTGGAATCACGGAACGGTGAGCCATGGGTGTATTGCGGGAGGTCGGGAAGGAGGTTATCTACACATCAATTGGCACGGCGATGTTGCACCCTGTGTCTTCTTTCCTTTTGCGGTATCCAATATTAAAGATATCTATCGGGCTGGTGGCAATCTTAATGATGTCCTCCAGACCCCTTTCTTTAAGGCGGTGCGGAATTGGCAGAGGAGGTATGGATTCTTCTCCCGGTCGGATGGGAGGGATTCTGATTGGCTCCGGCCCTGCCCAATTCGGGACCACTTCTTAGAGGCGAGGGCGATAATTAAAGAATACGGTGCCCGGCCGATTGATTATGCCCCTCATCAGATATTGGATGAAGAAGGATATATAAGAGGGATGGAGAGTTATGATAAGGAACTACAAGAACTCACCCTGCCGATCTGGCGGGAGTTATATGTAAATAATTACCATCCTTAGAGATAAGCCTCTTTGAGTTGAGGAGAGAATAAAAGGGACTTCGCCTCACCAGAAAGGACAATTCTCCCTGTCTCCAAGACATAGGCGCGGTGAGCAACCGATAGTGCTTGATAGGCATTCTGCTCCACTAAAAGTATTGAAACCCCCCTTTCATTTATCCTCTTAATCATCTGAAATATCTCCTCAACTAAGATTGGCGAAAGACCCATTGATGGTTCATCCAAAAGGAGGAGACGAGGCTCCGAGAGTAATCCCCGACCGATTGCCAGCATTTGGAGTTCGCCACCGGAAAGGGTCCCTGCCATCTGATTAACCCTCTCTTTTAAGCGAGGGAAGGAAGCGAATATCTCTTCTTGCCGCCGTGCGAATTCTCTTCCGTCCTTTAACAAATATCCGCCAAGGCGGAGGTTTTCATAGACCGTAAGATTGGCAAAAGGTTTTCTCCCTTCCGGAATATGGGAAATCCCTAAACCGGTTATCTTATGGGCGGGAAGCGAGGTGATTTCCTTTCCGGCGAAGAAGATTGAACCGGAGGTTGCCCTTTTTATCCCAGAGATTGCCTTTAAGGTGGTTGTCTTGCCTGCTCCGTTTGCCCCGATCAGGGTGACAATCTCTCCCTCAAAGATATGGAAAGAGATTCCCTGGAGGGCATGGATCGCACCGTAGTGAACATTTAGGTTCCGAACCTCTAAGATTATATTATTGCTCCATATGGGCATTGCCAGCACCCTTACCCAAATATGCGGCAATCACCTTTGGGTCCTGCCTCACCTCTTCTGGTCTCCCTTCGGCAATTATTTCCCCAAAGTCCATCACCACCACCCTGGAACAGATTCCCATCACCACCGGCATCCGATGCTCAATTAAGAGGACGGTCAAAGAATACTTCTCCTTGATCAATCGGAGAAGTTCCATAAGGTGCGAGACCTCTCTTGGATTCATCCCACAGGTTGGTTCATCCAAGAGGAGCATCTTTGGTTTT
>JBBIHO010000189.1:0-1536 GCA_037446935.1 Caldifarciminota bacterium
CGAAAAAAACCTTTCCGCCACGGCGGACTTCATCTTGAAAAAAATCCTTTTCTCCTCTATAATTATAATGTTTGGGGGATCGTCTAACTGGCAGGACGTCTGACTCTGGATCAGATAGTCGGGGTTCGAATCCCTGTCCCCCAGTACTGCCTTCCAATGGATTATCGTTTCGCCGCATTTATTGCCTTCCTCTTTTGGGGAATCTGGGCTTATTTCACTAAAGTCCTAACCCGTTATCTTTCCCCCGGTATTCTCTCCTTAGTCACTTATATCGCCCTTCTCATTCCCTTATTTTTATTCTGCCTTCTCACTTCCTCCTTCACTTTTAGCCCCTATTTAATCTATTGCCTCCCCCTGGGAATTGTCAGCGGTATTGGAACTGCCTTCTTTTATCTTGCCCTCACCAAAGGTCCGGCAAATGTCGTCTTACCCTTCACTTCTCTTTATACCCTAATCCCGGTAATTTTAAGCACCATCTTCTTAAAGGAAAGGCTCCCCATAACTCATCTCTTAGGAATCATCTTCTCCTTTTTGGCAATCCTTCTCCTCTCCCAAAAATAGATGGCAATAGACTTCTTAATCGTCTTTATAATAATCCTTTCCATCTCATTAGAGATAAGGGAGGGATTTCTTCATTCCTTACAAAATCTTTTAACCGCTTTTGGCAGCATCCTTATCGGAATCATCGCCTATCAGATAATCTTTCGTCTATTCCAATCCTTTATTATCGGCATCATCTCCTTCATAATTGCCACATCAGGATTTCTTCTCTTGAGCCATCTCTTATTGCGGGGAAGGAGAAAAAGGGGGAGACAAACCAAATTCTCCTTTGCCAGCATTGGCGGTGCCCTCTGTGGATTCTTCTTGGGAATCGGCGCCTCCCTTGCTACCCTCATAATCCTTTCCTTTCTTTTCCCTAACGAGATAGAAGAGTCAAAACTGAGCAATAAAATTCTAAACATCCTACCTTATGTCTATCATCTTGCTGACATTGTTGACCTGAAATTCCCAATGCTAAAAAATTTCTACCAAGAGGAATGGGAAGATTGGGAAATTCAGTTTCGGGAGAGGATTAACTTCTCCCATTTGGATAAAAGCACTTGCATTCAATGCGGTAATCAGGTAAAATTTAAGGGTTATTTTCGGCGCCGAGGCATTTTGGTGTCACCCCTTTTTGTCTGCAAGGTATGCGGTAGAAGATCGGATGGCTGTCAAACATTTGAAGGTTTCCACGAACTCTACGGAAAGTGCCCAATTGATATTGCCAAAAGGTGTGTTCTTTTAGACTGTGGTGTCTGGCCAAATAAGAAGGGTGTCACACCTTATGGTATCTGTCCGGTCTGCGGTAAGAAGTTTCCCTCCCAATAAATTGCGACAATTCCCAAAATAGAATCTGTCGCAGTCTTATCTCCCCGTTTAAGTCCTTCACTCCCACCATTTTTTATCATCTATTCCTACCCGTCTGCGACAAAATATAAATTTTCACCCCTTAACCACCCAGCAAAAAAAAAGATTTTCCAAAGTTTGAATAAATCA
>JBBIHO010000189.1:1550-3462 GCA_037446935.1 Caldifarciminota bacterium
AAGGGTTGAAGAAATAATGAAAAATATGGAAAATATGGTATAATTAAAAATATAGAATTTGACTGAGACAAGAGATGCTGGAGAGACCCTTACTTTTATTCTTATTCACCCTATCGCTATTTGCTAATTCACAAGAAGATGGCTATCAAATTGCCGTCTTCAATTCCCTAAAAAGAATTCGGGATAAAAGAGGATTCTTAGAGGAGTCAAGCAAATCTCTTTTGATTTCTTTACAAGGGGCAAGAAACGAATACGAATCATTTCAAATTGGGATTTATTCCCCAAAGGATTTTGGTATAAAAATTATCCCCTCCAACCTCCACCAAAATCACTCCCGGATAGATAAAGAGAAGATTCGGGTCTATAAGGAGCATTTCATAAGAATAACCCGCTCCTCCCCGGGAATCGGAAGAAGTTCGCCGGAGTCTGCTGGCGTCTTCCCTGACCCATTAGTTCCCGTTGGAGAAGATACAAGGGTGAAGAAGGGAATAAATCTATTCTGGTTTGATTTATATATCCCAGAAGATGCTAACCCCGGAATCTACGAAGGTGAAATTAAACTCGTTCTCTCCCCCTCCTCTGGTAAGAAAGAAAAAATCTCAATCCCAATAAAATTAGAAGTCCTTCCCTTTTCTTTACCGAAAACCCCCTCCTTAAAAACCCTTTTCGTCTTCAACCATTCCTCGGTCATTGGGGCACATCCGAATATTGACCCCTATTTGATCTGCCGGCGCTATTACGAAGAAATCTTACGCCATCGTCTAAGTCCGGCTCCGATGCCAATTGATATCAGACCGCGACTGATTGGTGACTCTTCCTATCATGCTCACTTTAACATCTCCTTTCCTACTGGTAGTATGGAAGAAAACCTTAACTATTACTTAAAGGAATTGGGTATGCCGGTTATTGAGATTCCGCTCTGGGCAGAAGGGATGAATAACTTCTATTCCTATCTCGGTTATCTTGTGGATTTTAGCAACTATTTTCGCAACCGGCGAGATAAGCCAATCCTTGTTGATTATTCCTTTGACGAACCAGAAGTAGCAGATTATGAGAGGATTCAGGAGTGGGCAAACCTTCTCCATCTCGCCGGTGATATTAAACACCTCTGCACCTTTGATGAATTCTCTTCACCACAGGATCCGGCAATCTTTCCTGACCCCCGGTTATTAGATGACGGAACTGGCAGACCAACAATTGACATATGGGTTCCTAAGATAAAGAACCACTTTGAAAACCTTACATTTTACTCCGACCGGCAAAAAAGAGGAGAAGAGGTCTGGGTCTATCAAGCAGGGGTCTGCGACCCTTATAGCCCAAAATGGCTTTTGGACTATTCACCCTTAGAATTTCGCATCATCCCCTGGCTCTCTTATCTCTTTAATATAAAGGGAATCTTATATTGGGGAATTGTCACCTGGCCCCAAGATGTCTGGGAGGACCCCGGGGTGATTATTGACGGCGGTATCTATAATGGCGAAGGATACCTTTTATATCCAGGAAGTAAGATTAACATAGATGGACCCGTCTCTTCCTTGCGTCTCAAATGGCTAAGGGATGGGATTGAGGATTATGAATATATAAAAATTCTATCCTCTCAGAATTGTGAAGTTGCATTGAAAAAGGTAAAAAGGGTTGGCAAGAATTGGCAGAATTGGGAAAGGGATGAAGGGACCTTACTTAAAATGCGGGAGGAGATTGCCCAGGAGATAAAACTGCTAAATGCCCTTCCTTTCAATAATGCTAAGTTTTCTCTCTGCTCAGGAGTGATTCTTAACTGGGAGAATGGAAATTGCCAAGAACTACTCTTTGACATTCAGGGTCGTTTAATCTCCTTTAATTATGAAAGGAAAATTCCCACCGGGATTTATTTCGCCCTGATTAAGGAAGGAGACGGTTTTAAGATAAAAAA